>CAYSQU010000181.1:0-1516 GCA_964433365.1 uncultured Gammaproteobacteria bacterium | reverse complement strand
ATCCGGCATATGGTTGGCAATCTTGGGAGAGTGGGGAGAAATTTTTAGAGGGATTCTCTTTATGGTTATTTCGGGTTTTGCTATTTCAATTGCTCTTATGCCATCTCTGCTTTTCGCCGCTCCTGCGGCTATGGCAATAGAGAAAGGCAAAAAACTTTTGGGAATGTTTTTTGGCTCGCTTAGTGTTTTATACACCATTGGACTAATGACTGTTTGGTGTATTTGGATAATGTGGCTCTTCGTTAGCTCTGCTAACAATAACTCACTTATTCCTTTGCTCATTTGGTCTTACGGTGTTGCCCTTGCGCCGTGGATGTGGCTCGCCCAAAAAGATCAACAGGGTGGCGGTGGCAATGAGTATTCAATGTTTACTATTTTCTTTGCGCAAGTTTCTTATATACTCGGAATGATTTTGTTCTTTTTGGGTGCAACTCTTGGAACAATTGCAGTAATTTTCGGCGCAATAATGTTGTTTGGTGGAATCCTGCAAGTATTTATTGCGTTCGGCGGAGAAATTAAAAAATCATTCAGTAAAAAAGAAGTCAAAGAAGCCATTGGGGTACTTGAGGAGGCAAGCGAAAAATTTGGAAGTGGAGGATTTGATTTGGTAAAGGAACATGTTGAAAAATCAATCCTTTCGGACACCGAACAATTTATAGATGTTGTCCGAAAGGGGCGATCCGTTCGGAAATATGTTTACTCCATGATTGCCAATGTGTCCGGCGATATGGTTGAAAGCGGGCAGTATCACATTTATCGTGGCGTATTAAATCCAATGGGGCCCGGAGAGGATTTGTTAAAGATTTTTGATTCGGCTATGGATGAACTTGTTAAGTTGGGCGATACAGACAAGAAAAATGCCGATGAACAAAAAGAGGCGGTTCGCAAAAATATGCAGAACATGGGTTAAAAAATGGAACTCAACAAAAAGAAAAACATAATCGTCAGTATCGCCGCCCTCTTTTTGTTCGTGGCTCTATTTGACGGGTGGCCTTACGGATTTTTTACACTTTTGAGATTTGTCGTTTTTGCTTTAACCGCGTATGTAGCTTGGCTCGCATATGAAGCAAAACAAGAAAAATGGACTTGGATTTTCGGTTTTCTCGCAGTGATTTTTAATCCGTTTATTCCTCTTTATTTTGGACGAGATTTTTGGGTTATTGTTGATCTTATGGTGGCAGTGTTTTTGATAATTTCAATTTTCGTTTTCAAATTTCCTAAAAAATGAAAATTATAACAAATAATCTTATGGAAAATAATTTGATAGTTTTAATCCTTTTACCAATAATTTCGGCTGTGGTGGGTTCTTATTTGACCTATTATTTCACAAGCAAGTCAAAAAAGAACGAGGCTATATTAAAATTTAAGGAAGAAAAATATTCAAATTTATTAATTCTTCTTCAAGGATTTGTCGGCAGAACGACATCGGGCGAAACAAAAAGAAAATTTTTTGAGGAACAGTATAAATCATGGCTTTATTGTTCTGACGGCGTAGTGAAAGCAATAAACGAAATGG
>CAYSQU010000180.1:0-1527 GCA_964433365.1 uncultured Gammaproteobacteria bacterium | reverse complement strand
TATTTCCCCGCTCATAACTCGCACCGAAGCGACCACGCCGCGGTAGTCGTCATAAGTAGAATCAAAAATTAGTGCAGACAATAAATCTTGATTTTTAGGTGTGGTTGGAGCTGGCACTTTTTCAATTACTGCTTGAATAACTTCAGCCACGCCTTGCCCGGTTTTCGCCGAACACATTAAAATTTCTTCTTCTTTACAGCCAAGCAAATGGATAATTTCCGCTTTGGTTTTTTCAATTTCCGCGATTGTCATGTCAATCTTGTTCAAGACAGGGATTATGGCAAGATTTTGTTCAAGCGCGAGATAAAGATTGCCAATTGTCTGCGCCTGCACGCCTTGTGTCGCGTCAACAAGGAGTATGGCGCCCTCAACCGCGGCGAGCGAGCGTGAGACCTCATAATTAAAATCAACGTGGCCGGGAGTGTCAATTAAATTCAGAATGTAGTTATTGTATGCCATCTTCACCGGTGTCAGTTTGATGGTAATCCCACGTTCCTGCTCTAATTCCATACTGTCTAGTATCTGCGCTTTCATATTGCGTTTTTCAACTGTCCCCGTCAATTCTAAAAATCGGTCCGCCAGAGTGGACTTTCCATGGTCAATGTGGGCGATTATGCAGAAGTTTCTTATATCCATATTACTTTATTACCACTCGTTCCCTCACCACATCTACTTCCACCTTTGCTCCATCAGCAATTTTGTTTTCCACAATCTGCATAGCTAATTCGTCCAACACCTCGGTTTGGATGACCCGTTTAAGCGGGCGGGCGCCGTGGCTGGGATCATAACCCTTTTTCGCCAGCCAGTCCTTGGCTTTGTCAGAAAAGCCCACAGTAATGCCTTGATTATCTAATCGGGCGATAATTTTTTGCAATTGCAAATCAACAATGGCGCGGATTTGTTTTTCGTCTAACGGATGAAATGTGATAATTTCGTCAACGCGGTTTAGAAATTCCGGTTTGAAGTGCTCGCGCAACCGTTCCATTATTTTTTCTTTCATTTTTTCTTCTTGCTGTTTGCCACTTATCTTTTTGCCATCAGCAAAACCAAAGTCCCCGCGTTTTCCCATTTCCATTATCATTTCCGAGCCGATGTTGGAAGTCATAATGATAACTGTGTTTTTGAAATTTACTTTACGGCCTTTGGCGTCTGTCAAATGTCCATCATCAAGAATCTGCAACATCATGTTGAACACATCGGGGTGCGCTTTTTCTATTTCATCAAACAAAATAACTGAATACGGCCTGCGGCGCACGATTTCTGTTAATTGTCCGCCTTCTTCATAGCCAACATAGCCGGGAGGGGAGCCGATCATTTTGCTAATCGCGTGTTTTTCCATGTACTCGCTCATGTCAACTCTAATCAAAGCGTCTTCGTCATTAAACAAAAATTCTGCCAGCGCTTTTGCGAGCTCGGTTTTACCAACACCGGTTGGCCCCATAAATATAAATGAGCCAATCGGGCGTTTTTCTTCAGAAACACCAGCGCGGGAACGACGAATCGCGTTAGACACAGCAGTCACGGCCT
>CAYSQU010000179.1:0-1529 GCA_964433365.1 uncultured Gammaproteobacteria bacterium | reverse complement strand
TCATGTGGTTTGTCGCGAAAAAAAGCCGTAAATGGGCGATGTTGGCCGTACTTGCGGTTACGTGTGCCCAACTCCTGGATGGCGCTTTTTTGCTTGTTCTGCGCGCGCTTACCGATTCCGCTACGAGTGCGGTGGCGGGTGGATTCGGCGCGGGTAGCTTAAATTCTTTGTGGTTTTGGGTTATTGCTTTCCCGTTGGTCTATTTTGTTACTGAAAACGTTTGGAGATTGAGCGGATTTTCGGGGATGCGTCTTATTACTGAGAGTGAGGCAACTGTGGCTACTGACTTATTTAAGTATCTAATTGGGCATAGTCGGGCTTATTTTAATAGTAAGTTCGCGGGTTCCCTGGTGAACAAAATTGGTAATGCTACAAAGGGGGTTAGCAGGGTGTTTTCGGATATTCTCTGGCAGTTTTATCCTCTTGTTATAGGGTTGATTGTTGATGTAGTTATAGTTGTGTCTATTGATAAAATGCTTGGGGTAATGTTTGTGGCATGGATAGTCGTGTTTTTATCTTTTAACTACTATATTGTAAAGAAAAAACAGCATCTTTCATTTGCGGTTGCTAAGGCCGGCTCTGAATTGAAGGGAAAAATGGTTGATACCGTGTCAAATATTGCTACTGTGCATGCTAACGCTCGTCATAGGTATGAGCGTAATTTTGTAGGAATGTTTATTGAAAAATATCAAAGAAAGCATTTGAAAAGTTGGATAGCTTCAGAGTGGATTTTGTTTGCAAATGGCGTTTTATTGTCAATTTTTGTTTTTGGAATGATAGCGATCACAATATTTGTGATGAAAAATTCTCACGCGACGCTTGGAAGCTTGGTTTTAATAATTTCGATGACGGTTGATTTGACGCGGTCGCTGTTTTTTATTGGGCATAAGATGACTGACACAGTTGATGATTATAGCCAGATTGAAGAGGGCTTGAGCGAGCTTATTGTTCCATATGATATTACTGACAAGCCTGGGGCAAAAAATCTGGTCAAATCGAAAGGGCATTTGGTTTTCAAGGATGTTTCTTTTAGCTTTGGAGATATGGTTGTGTTTGATAAATTTTGTTTGGAAGTTCAGGCTGGTGAGAAAGTTGGGATTGTTGGTGTAAGTGGAGCAGGGAAAACGACGCTGACGGATTTGCTTATGAGAAATCATGACATTAGGAAGGGGAAGGTGACTATTGATGGTAATGATATCCGAGACGTTACTCGGAAGAGTTTGCGCAGGCAGATTGCTTTTGTTCCTCAGGACGTATCTTTGTTTCATCGTACTGTTCGTGAAAATATCAGGTATGGCAATCTCAAAGCGTCGGAGGAGGAAGTTGTTGAAGCTGCTAAGAAAGCAAAAGCTCATGAATTTATTAAATCTTTTCCCGATGGATATGACACGTATGTGGGGGAGCGTGGAGTGAGGCTTTCCGGTGGGCAGAGGCAAAGGGTTGCTATAGCACGGGCATTTTTGAAATCAGCGCCAATTTTGGTTTTGGATGAGGCTACGAGTTCACTTGATAGCGAGAGCGAACGCTCT
>CAYSQU010000178.1:0-1540 GCA_964433365.1 uncultured Gammaproteobacteria bacterium | reverse complement strand
TTCAATCGCGGGTAAGAGAAACAAAAAAACAGGGCAGCACACCCTGTTTTTTTGTTGGCTCAAATTAGATTGCGACCCTAGTTTTATCCTTATCAAATTGCAAAAAAGCTCCCCAAAAAATATTGCGGAATTAGCCGCTTAAGGTTTGGCCGGCTGTTTTTGATGGCAACCTAGACTTTTCCTTCCCATTCTCTAAAAAATCTATCCAAATAACGCTCCATAAATTTATGTCTTTCTCCAGCCATTAACTTCCCTGTCTTAGTGTTCATCCTGTCTTTCAAAATAAGAAGCTTTTCATAAAAGTGATTGATGCTTGAGCTATCGCTTTTTTTATATTCCTCAAAAGATTTATGCATTTTTGGTTTTGTGTTCGGGTCGTAAATTTGTCTTCCTTGGCTGCCGCCATAAGCAAAACACCTGGAAATGCCCATAGCTCCCATAGCGTCTAATCTGTCAGCGTCTTGAACTACTTTGGCTTCTATTGAATTAAGTTTATCTTGAACTCCAGCCCCCTTAAAAGAAATCTCAATGATAATCTGACAAATATGAGAAAGGGCATTATTATCAACATTAAACTTTTCCAACCACTCTTTGGCCATCATCGCTCCAACCGAATCATCTCCGCCATCTTGAAATTTCCAATCAGCTATGTCGTGAAGAAGCGCTGAAAGTTCTACTACAAATAAATCAGCTCCTTCTTTTTTACCAATCTTTTTCGCCATCTGCCAAACTCTCAAAGTATGCCACCAATCATGGCCTGTCCCCTCGCCATAAAGCTTGTCCTTCGCAAATTTCTTAGTTTTTTTAATAATGTCTTCTTTATCCATATTTCTTGACTCTTGTGAATATTCCTAATTCTATATTACCACACCCCCTTATTTTTTCTATCAAAACCTATCGCCAAATATGGAAAACGCCTATAAAGTGTTGAGGACTGCGACCAAACCTTACCCCGACTATATATACCACTCTTGTGGGGCGTCTCTCATCTATTCTAATCTCTTTTGTTGGGCTCGGTCGGTCGTTCTAGTAGATACAAAACTCCGTTTTGAAACGGAGTTTTGTATGGCATATCTTTTGCAATTACCTCTATAAAAGCAGGCTGTCGTCAAACTTATTGCTTATGACTGTTTCTGTGTACTTTTCGGGTAGGTCAGGATGTTATGGCCCATTGCTTCTATTTCGTGACTAGCTCCGATTCAATCTCTCAAAATTCTTTTTTTTGGAACAACCTTAGATAATTTAAAACATAAGCAACTGTTGAAACGGAGTTAACAAGTTCGGCTAAATAGCTGTTGCTACCAATTTCTTTGAGTTGCTCTTTTCCCTTTAACTAAGCCAGACAGAGAAAGAATCTATCGGCTCTTTTCTTTCATTTTTTCTTCCAATTTCTTTATCTCTTGCTTCAACTCCGCCATTCTTAATTCTCTGCCCACTGTCAGTCTGTAGAATTTCTCCAGTTCTACTTTTCTGTGATTAATTTCATCATATAGACATAACACTCCACAATCGGACTAAAAATGGTATAATTCAGGTATGA
>CAYSQU010000177.1:0-1564 GCA_964433365.1 uncultured Gammaproteobacteria bacterium | reverse complement strand
CCAGTTTGGACGAATTGTGCTCCACCACCCTCCGCGCCAAATCAACCGTAATGCCAGTATACAGCGTTCCATCGGCGCATTTTAAGATGTAGAGGTGATACATACCTTAAAAAACCATCAAAAACCCAACCAACAATCCGCCAAACGCCAGACAAAACAGCAAATTAGATTTTATTGTTCACCGCCTTCACATAACTGCAATAATCGCACCCCGGATCAGCTTTTGGGATTTTGTCGCCATTCAAGCACTTGTGCGCGTCTTTTAGCGTCTTCTCTACCCAACCATCATCGCCTTTATAGGCAATTAAAGTAATATCAAATTCTTTTTTGAGTAATTTATCAACGGCGCTATTCAACGCAAACGGAAACCCCGGCGGCCGTCCAACGCCCATCCTGCGGTCCAAGTAGAAGCAACGAGGGCATTGCAAAAACAGGTCTATTTTTGAGCGGGAGAGTTTAAAGGATTCTTTGGCGTCGGGAGAGTAAAGGCGAGATGTGCGTTGTGAATTATAGTAGATGGACATAAATTGATTTTAATTATTTTTTTAGTTTGAAGCGGGCACAAAATCTCTATACAACGAAAACGCCTGCTGATAAACCAAATCCAAAACCCCGTCAATATCTGAATAATTAAAGCCATTCCTTAATAGTAGCAGTTTGACATTCGCTCTAAGCCGAGATTTTAACATCTCATTATTGGACCAATCCACTGACAAATCCCGTTTGATTATTTTCACCAACTCTTTAACTATCTCCCTTAACTTACCATCATCTTCTATAATTTTCTTCGCCGCGAAAAAAGCGTCATAAAAAGCCGACTCTTCTTCGCTCAATCCTAACGCCAGCCCGGCATTTTCCACTTTTTTAATTTCGCGCGCAAGTTCAATCAACCGTTCAATCACCTTAGCCGAACTGATGATATTATTCTCGTATTCTTCAATTATCCGCTCCAATAATTCCATCAACGACTTGAATCGCACCAAATTTTTTCTTGATTTGATGCGGAGTTCATCCCGCAAAAGCTTGCGTAAAACCTCTACTGCCAAGTTCTTTAATTTCATGTTTTTTACTTCTTCCAAAAATTTCTCGTCAAAAATAGATATTTCGGGCTTGGCCTTATCCTTCATCGCAAAAATGTCTATCACCCCTTCAGCGGCAATGCTTTGAGAAACCAATTCGCGAATAGCCGACTCAACCTCCGGTCCAATCTCTCCTCCACTAGTAATTATTCTCTTTACAGCCGCTTTTTTGACTGCTTGAAAAAATTCCACTTCCACCCTAATCTTGTTTGCTTCGTGGTGCGGCATCACCAAAGCAAAAAGTTTGAACAATAATTCTGACTCTTTCAAAAAACGCTTTTTCTTATCTTCATCCAACTGACCGCTTCTTGTGTCAGTAATAACTATATTAACTGCTTGTTGAAAAAGCGTGGCCATATCCGTACTGTTCAATTTCTTCCACTGACTATAATCCAATCCATTAAATAACGCCTTAACAACATCATACTTTTCTAACATTTTGTCTACCACTTCTTGCAACGGTATCATCGCCTCACGCTGAATAT
>CAYSQU010000176.1:0-1571 GCA_964433365.1 uncultured Gammaproteobacteria bacterium | reverse complement strand
ATTGCCAACGACATCAGTATTTTGCTCGCCGGACAAGCCCTTAACGCGCAACTTCTGCTCAATCACCTCTTTGAGATGCGCGCCGCTCGTCTTGTCATCTCCGTAACCATACATTATGTCACCATCAATAAAAGTAATTGGCACTGACCCACCCTCTCCTTTGTAATAATACAGATATTGACTAAGCATTTGCTGATTTTCTTGATTCTCGCTCACCTCATAAAGCTGAAAATCAACTTTATCGCTGTATTCAGGCCTCAATTTCTTGTCAATAAAAGAAATCTCTGCCTTGCAATGCGGACAAGTGTTAGAGTGAAATAACACAAATTCTACTTTTTCTTTAACAGAGGAGGCGCTGAACGGCGTATCTACCGCCTTCGCCACAATCGGAGCAAACAACAACAATGTAACAATGTAACAATTTAACAACTTTTTCATACTTTAATAATCCTTCAATTTTCCGATGACATCAAACGACTCTATCTTCTCCAACGCCTTTGCCTCAATCTGACGGATGCGTTCGCGGGTGACGTCAAATTCCTTGCCGACTTCTTCAAGCGTGTGTGTTACGCCGTCAGTCAAGCCAAACCGCATTTCCAAAATTTTCTGCTCGCGCGGAGACAAGTCCTTCATCACATTGCGGATATAATCCTTCAAGAGCTCACGACCGGCGGCTTGAGATGGGCTGACTGTCTTCATATCTTCAATAAAGTCGGAAAGCGATGAATCATCATCGTCATCATCGCCAACTGATGTTTCCAGCGAGACAGTTTCTTGGGAGATTTTAATAATCTGCCTAATCTTTTCAATTTCCTCGCCCATTTCAGCGGCCAATTCTTCCGGAGTGGCGTCGCGGCCTAAGTCCTGCAAAAGCCGACGTTCCACTTGTTGAAAACGATTGATTGTCTCAACCATGTGCACTGGAATGCGGATTGTGCGCGACTGGTCGGCTAAAGCGCGCGTAATCGCCTGCCGGATCCACCATGTCGCGTAGGTGGAAAATTTATAACCCTTTCGGTAGTCAAATTTTTTAACTGCCCTGAAAAGTCCAATATTGCCTTCTTGGATCAAGTCCAAAAGAGACAATTGTTTGCCAACAAATTTTTTCGCGATAGAAACAACCAAACGCAAGTTTGCTTCAATCAAACGTTTTTCCGCTTCTTTTTCTCCACGTTCTTTACGTTTAGCCAAAGCGATTTCATCCTCGGCTTTTAAAAGATGAATCTTGCCAATTTCGCGTAAATACATTTGAATTGAATCCTGCGAAATTGTACCCAAATCAAAATCACCATCAGAATCCGGTTGATTGCCCTTCAAACTATCAAGAAGCTCCTTGCGTTTTTCAATATTGCCAAGCAAGCCCTCTTTAACTTCCACGATTGACACTCCATTTTTATCCAACGCGTCCCATAGCGCTTCAAAAATTTCCAAATAATGCTCAAAACGCGGACAGAGCGCCAAGACCTCATTTTCAGTGACAAATCCCCTATTTCTTCCTTTATCCACCAAATTCCACACATCTTTTTCCGATGGTGAAACCTGCGGTGGCTCAATTTCAACACTCTTAAACT
>CAYSQU010000175.1:0-1593 GCA_964433365.1 uncultured Gammaproteobacteria bacterium | reverse complement strand
ACCTTCCTCACTTCCTCCAAATTTTTCCCATTCACAATCTTTACTTTCAATTCAAACTTCTCCGCCAAACCACTGGCGATTGGGTCAAATGGCAGATTCGCGCCCGGCACCCACTTATAACCAACAACATTTTTTCTAAAGTCCTTCCAACTTATTTTTTCTATTTTTTTCGCGTCAGAAAATTTGTTCGGGTCTTTGTCAAAAACATAGTCAATGTTAGACAAGTTAATCACTTCTTGAGCGTTAAATGTCTTAGCCAACAACACCGCTTCTTTATCAGTTGACGAGCCCGGTTTCCAAGCGCCGGCGATGATAATTGACTTGTTGGTTTTGATTTTTTCAGTTGGATTGACAATAATTCTCTCATAAGCGTGTTTTTCCAACAACATTCTGACAAACTCGGCGTTAAACAACGTGGAAGCGCAACCAAGCCAGTCAAGTTTGGCGTCTGATAATCCAGCGACCGCGCGCGCCGCGTTTTGATACTGCCGACAAGTCGCGCCACCGCCAATTACTAAAATAAACTTGTCCCCTTTTTTCACGCGATTCAAAATCAAGGCAAAAAATTTCTTCAAAAACGCCGTGTCAAAACCTGTCTTTGGAATAATAATTGAACCACCGACTGATAAAATTTTATAAGACATAATTTTATTAACCTCTTTTACGATTAAAAAAACATCTAGTAGGAGTAGAGTGCAATTTTGTATCTTGTCTTTTCTTAAAAATCTCCGGCTGGTCCTTAATCCACCGGCTTGGTGTCCTAAAAGCTGTCTTGCCTTTTTGCGCGCGATTGGAGGAATAGTTCTTCATACTACGAATTTATGATGCTAATCTACGAATTAAATGCGAATATAACGAATACGATTTGTAGATTAGCATGTATTCGTAGATTCGCATCTTATATTATAACACAAACACATCATTTTACAACCTCAACATCATCCCTCATCTCTACCACAACGTCCTTATCAATATCTGTCCGATATATTGTTGAACTAGTATTTTCTAAACGGCGCAATGTCCGATACGAAGGATGACCATAGCTATTGTCCGCGCCAACGGAAATAACAGCAATTTGTGGCGTGACTAATTTCAAAAAAGCGTCTGATGAAGAGTGATAACTGCCGTGATGGCCAACTTTTAACATATCCACGTCCAAAGCTACGCCATATTTTTCCACCAAGTAATCCTCTTCTTCCTCGCCAGCATCGCCAACAAACAAGACCTTTTTGTCTTTATAAATCAACTCAAAAATTATTGACGTATAATTTGAATTCACGGCTTTGCCTGACTCCGGCACTGACGGATCGTCTTTGAGTGAATGGTCGGGATACAAAAACTTAATTTCTGAATTACTTATTACTAAATTACTTTCACTATCAACTATCACCCACTCCGCCCCCTCGTCAGCAATCGCCTGTTTAAACGACCGCCACGCGCTGTCATAGTCTTTATCAAAACCATTCGTGATAATATGTTTAACATCAAACCGGCGCAAAACATCTTCACACCCGCCATAATGGTCTAAGTCAGGATGTGAGACCATTAAATAATCAATTTCATTATCATAAAATTTCATCACCCGACCAAGGG
>CAYSQU010000174.1:0-1594 GCA_964433365.1 uncultured Gammaproteobacteria bacterium | reverse complement strand
TAAATTCAATAATTGTAACTGGCGCCTTTTCATCTCCCAAAACCGCGTTGTATTGACGGATGTATTGTTCCGGTTTTTCCACTTTAGTTAATTTTTCCAAAATGTCGCCTGCGGTCGCTGTACCTGTCTCCGTTTGCGTAAATTCTTTAGACAGCTTACCGGCATCGCCAAATTTAAGCCGCATTGAATAATAAACAAAAAATCCCGCGAATATCAGGATTACAAACAAAACAATAGATAAAACGGAGAGAAACGCGATTCCTCCGACTGTTTTATACCATGGTTTTTTAACAAAACTTTCATCCATAATATGGCCTACTTACTGGGTGTACATAGTATACCATATTTTTTCAATTGTCAATAGCGGTAGTTTTCTGCCTTGTACGGACCATTCTCGCTGGTATCCAAATACTTGGTCTGCGCTTTGGTAAGTTTGGTGAGTTTAACGCCAATTTTGTCTAAATGTAATCGCGCCACTTCTTCATCAAGATACTTTGGCAAACAATATACGCCGATTCCATATTTTTTCTGCCACAAATCCATTTGCGCCAACACTTGATTGCTAAAACTGTTGCTCATCACAAATGACGGATGCCCAGTGGCGCAACCAAGATTAACTAACCGTCCTTCGGCTAACAAATAAATTTCGCGTCCGTCAGGGAGAATATACTTATCAACCTGCGATTTTACATTAACTTTCTTAACGCCCTTGGCCTTATTTAATTTATCAACTTGAATTTCATTATCAAAATGCCCGATATTGCACACAATCGCCTGGTCTTTCATTTTCAACATGTGTTCTAAAGTAATAACATCCAAATTGCCTGTGGCTGTAACATAAATATCGGCCCAGCCCAATGTGTCCTCAAGAGTGTTAACCTCATAACCCTCCATAGCTGCCTGCAGAGCGCAAATTGGATCTATCTCCGTAATAATAACGCGAGAGCCCTGCCCGCGAAGCGCTTGGGCGCAACCCTTACCAACCTCCCATAACCGCACACAACAGCCACTTTGCCGGCCAGCATCACATCCATAGCGCGGTTGAGACCATCAACAATTGAATGGCGACAGCCATAGATATTGTCAAACTTTGATTTTGTTACTGAGTCATTCACGTTAATCGCCGGAAACAATAATTTTTTCTCTTTTTCCATCTGATATAAACGATGAACGCCAGTTGTCGTCTCTTCTGACACGCCTTTTATTTTCTTCACCACACTCGTCCAGCGTTTAGGATTTTTTTTGTACTCAATTTCTAACCGTTTAATCAATTCTCTATAATCTTCCCCACTCTCCGCGTTTATCTGCGTTAATATCTGCGGCTTTCGCTCCGCTTCTACACCCAAATGTATCATCAACGTCGCGTCTCCACCATCATCAACAATCAAGTCGGGCCCTTCGCCTTTTCCGAAATCAAGCGCTCGTTCTGTGCACAACCAATACTCTTTCAATGTCTCGCCTTTCCACGCGAAGACAGGCACACCTGCTTTGGCAATAGCCGCCGCCGCGTGATCTTGAGTAGAAAAAATATTGCAAGACGCCCAGCGCACTTTCGCGCCCAAAGCAACTAATGTCTCAATCAAAACAGCTGTCT
>CAYSQU010000173.1:0-1602 GCA_964433365.1 uncultured Gammaproteobacteria bacterium | reverse complement strand
CGGGCGCCCCGCTTTATAAATACTGCCAAGAAAACAATTTGTTAAACTTCAATGACTATGATAGATTTGACCAAAGAGAGCAGGTGATGAAATCAGATTTAACCACAGAGGATGTCAAGGCATTAACGCGCGACTTGTATAAATCATTCGCCAGCCCCCAGTTTATCGCAAGAAAAGTTTTAGCAATCCGTAATTTCAGCGACATCAAATTTTTAGCCAAATCCGCCGCCAAACTGCTCGCCCATCTAACAGATTTTGGAAAGTAAAAATTGATTATCTTAAATAATAATATTAGTATAAATAGTAGAACATTTAAATAAAAAGCATTTTATAAACTTGAAAAAAGGAAAGGAGAATATATGTTTAACTTAAATGCAAAGAATGTCGTTAAGGTTTATGGCAATAAGGCTATTCTTGATGGAATATCTATAAACATCCGCGAAGGAGACAAGATAGCTCTTGTTGGCGAGAATGGCGTTGGCAAAACAACTCTATTACGTATTCTCGCTGGCGAGGATGATAACATAGAGGGCAGTATAATCGTTGACGGCTACATGCCTAGGGTATATGCGGCACAGGAATTTTCAGACAATCCAGAAAAAACTGCGTCTTCATTTTTGGGGAATGAAAAAGTTCAGCGAAGCGCCTTGCGATTTTTTAAGGAGCTTGATATCTCTCAAAGAATCCTTGGAATGAAAATGGGGGTTTTAAGCGGTGGGCAAAAGAAAATTTTGCAACTAATAAAGGCCTTTGCCTCTAAAAGCCCTTTTTTATTTCTTGACGAGCCAGAAAACCATCTTGATTATTTTACAAGAGAGTGGTTAATCGCAACGCTCAAAACATACCGGGGCGCTGTAGTGTTTGTCTCCCACGACCAATTCATTATAAATCGGGTGGCAAATAAAATCGTTGAGCTTGAAGACGGTAATCTCGCGACCTTTTATGGGGATTATCAGTCGTATTTGGAAGAGAAATCAAAACAGCTTCAAGGGCGTTATCAGCGATGGCGGCAAACAGAAAAAGAGATTGAGCGTCAGAGGAAAATGGTGCTTAGGATGAAAGACCATGCCAAGATTAACTCTGATGTTGCTGGAATATACCGCAGTCGAAAAAAGCAACTTGAAAAGTTGATTGACAGTCAGGGGGAGAGACCTCAACTTGAGCGGAAAAAAATCAAAATTAAAATTAGCGATGTTGAAAGGAAGACCAGGAAAAGAATACTATCGCTTGAAGATTTAACGCTCAAATTCGATGACTTGTCTCTTTTTTCCCATGTTAGCCTACAACTTCTTTTTGGAGAAAAAGTATGCCTTTTTGGTCGCAACGGCTCGGGTAAGACCTCTCTTTTTAAAATGGTTCAAGGGACGCTTCAGCCAAGCGCTGGCATTATTAAACTTGGCGTAAATATGAATGTCGGCTTTTTCTCTCAAGAATATTATGAGGAATTAGACATTCAAAAAACTCCTTTTGATGAAATCAGCGGTATTGTGGGCGACGAGCAGAAAGCCCGCGCCACCCTTAGCAGGTTTCTCATAGATAAAGTAGCTGTTGATCGCCCGATAGCTACTTTAAGCGGTGGGCAAAAAACACGCCTTAGGTTCG
>CAYSQU010000172.1:0-1659 GCA_964433365.1 uncultured Gammaproteobacteria bacterium | reverse complement strand
TACGCGTGTATTATAACATGCCTGTCAAAACCTGTAAACAATCAACCTGTGATATTACGCATTGCCAGACCGATTGACACTGCCATGCGCGGGCCAAGGCCGTCTAAAACCGTCTTAAGACCATCTTGATAGATAGTCCGCGCCCATGGATCGCCAATAAAAACTTTTAACGGAAAGACCTTCTGAATTTCCTCGCGGATAAATGGCAAAACACAAGAACCGCCTGTTAAAATTATTTTTTCCGGCTTTTTGCCCTCGCTACCTGTCTGATGCAAAAACAAATCAAACCCATATTCAATCTCTTTAATAATCGGACCAATAAAAGAACCAAAAATATCTGTTTTGATTTTCCCGCTGTATCTGGACATGTCGTGTTTTATTTGACCAACCATATCCGGCTCAACGCCCAAAGCTGAAACCAAAGTCCTGTCAATTGTATTGCCGCCTTCACTGATACTGCGATGAGTTAAAGGCAGGCCGTTATTTATTATAAAAAAGTTTGTGCGCTCGGCGCCAATATCCACCACCATTACCGTTGCTGTGTCTTTGCCAACAAGCGAACGCTCCAACGCGAACGCCTCTGTTTCTAATTCTTGCAATTGCAAACCGGCGCGTTGAAAAATGGCTGTGTAAAATTGCACCAATTGTTTTGGCGCCGCTGTAACTAACACACGTAAATACTTGTCATGCCCCGGAGCTATTTCAGGAATAACTTGATGCACAATCTGCATTTCATCAATCGGGCGAGATAGCATTTTTTGTATTTCCGCCTTTACCACCGGCTCTATTTCTTTTTTATCAATCTGAGGCATTGTCAAAACCGCGTGAAAGATATTTGACACAGGCAAACTGGCGGATGTTTTTTTTGTCGTAACTTTCGCGCGCTTGCACAATTCGCGCAACAATTTCGCGTACTGCTCTATACGCGGGTCTTCGGTAACAGGCATTGGCTTGCCTTCTTTTTGCTTATCAGACCCACGAATCACTGACCCTGTTTCTGCTAACAATTGTTCAGCCGTTTTTTCTTGTTTTTCTAATAAACCGATATTGAGCTCTTTATCAGCTAATCCATACGTCCACAATTGCGGACGGCCTTTTGTTTTGCGCAACTCAACAAGCTTGATGCCATGCGCGCCAATATCTACTCCTAAATATGCTTCCTTGTTTGAGAAGATTCCCATACGTACGAAGTTTGTAAAGTTATAAAGTTTATAAAGTTACAAAGTATTCGCACTTTATTAACTTTATAACTTTATGAACTTTTAACTATTATACCACATCCTTGCCTTACTCACCATCTTATTCTATAATACACACATATTATAACACAAAATATGCTAAAAATCTACAACACCCTAACTCACCAAAAAGAAACATTTGAGCCAGTCAAGAAAGGTTGGTTAAAAAAAGTCGGTTTGTACACTTGCGGTCCCACTGTGTATAACTTTGCCCACATTGGAAATTTGCGGTCGTATGTTTTTGAAGATATTTTAAAACGGGTTTTGAAATACAATGGCTACAGAGTTAAGCACGTGATGAATATCACTGACGTTGGGCATCTGACATCAGACGCGGACGAAGGTGAGGATAAAATGGAATGCGGGGCCAAACGTGAAGGCAAGACCGCATGGGAAATCGCAGAATTTTATACCCAGGCCT
>CAYSQU010000171.1:0-1663 GCA_964433365.1 uncultured Gammaproteobacteria bacterium | reverse complement strand
CTCCCAGCCTTCTTTCTAACTTATTTGCTAAAACAAGCCAAAAAGAAAGCTGAAAAAACTACTTTTCATATAAAAAGAACTAACGCCATATTATACCATATTTTCACTCTTTTGTCAAGTACTCTGTCTACACCTAACAAGACACTCCACGATACCAAGAAGTAAAAAGTTTATAAGCAAAGAAGAACCGCCGTAGCTTAAAAATGGCAATGTCACGCCTGTAATTGGCAAAAACCCGGCCGCGCCGCCGATATTTACTAAAATCTGCAGAAAAAACATTAAAATCACGCCTAAAATCACATAACTGCCAAAATCGCTTTCCGCGTTTTTAGCGATAATAAGCAAACGCCACAATAATAAAAAATACAGAGCCAGCACAGTAAACGCGCCGGCAAAACCAAGCTCTTCGGCAATGACAGAAAACACAAAGTCGGTCTGCGCTTCGGGCAAAAAGTGCAATTGGCTTTGTGAGCCAAAACCCAGCCCTCGGCCCAAAAACTGCCCTCCGCCAATCGCGATAACTGACTGGCGCACGTTATAGCCGGCGCCCAACGGGTCGCGGCTGGAATCAACAAAAATGAAAAATCTGTCTTTTTGATAGTCCTGCAAAACAAACGCCCAGCCAATGGAACCGATTATGGCGAACAAAATCAAGAGCAATGCAATGTAGCGTTTTTTCACTCCGGTTAAAAACAAAAGACCAAACCAAATACCAATTAAAATCATGGCTGAACCAAGGTCCGGTTGAAACAACACCAACAGAACCAGCATGAGCGTGAAAAACCCGCTGGTGAGAACAAATTGCCAGCGATCAAATCTTCGGCCCTGAAACTCTATCCACCACGCGGAAAACAAAATCAGACCAACTTTGGCCAATTCAGCCGGCTGAAATGATAAACCAAAAATTTGAAACCATCCGCGCGTGCCGCGAATTGTTTCTCCAAAAAATAAAACCGCGAGCAGAAGCAACCAGCAGACAACGTAAGACAATTTGGCCGAGGCCTGATAAAAAGACGAGTGAAAAGCCGTGGCAATAAAAAAAACCATGACCCCAAGAGCCAAGGCAGTAAGTTGGGTGGGAAAAAAAGTCAGTGTGTCTCCGCGCGACAAATCAATGCTGTAAAGCGCGGATAAGCCAATCGCCACCAGCACCAACGTTAACACCAAAACAACCCAATCAAACTTGCGCAAAGCAATCAAATTACTAAAAAGGGTTTTCATACGCGTCTTTCACCATCAGTAAATCAGGATTATCCGGAAATCCGGATATTACTCCCCCGCTTTCATATATTCATCGCCATCAAACACGTCAAACACCGGCCAGACAACTATATCAGACACGCGCAAGTTGTCAACAAAAGAACGCAAATCAATATGCCGCTTTTCCCCTGTCTTGAATTTGTCCACGTTAAGATGAATCAGGCCTACTGTCTCTCCACCGTCTTTAAGCTCCACAAAAAATTCCCCGTCCCAAAAACCATAAGCCGTGTTGTTAAACAAATCAAACTCAATCATGTGGTTCAAAATCCCGGCCGACCTGCTGGCTGGCGTGAACGCGAATCTTTCCACGGAAAATTTTGAACGCTCGGCGACGTAATTTTTAATATCAATATCCACGTGCGGATTAAGCCGGCGCCAATCAATTTTTTCAATCACCATCCGC
>CAYSQU010000170.1:0-1676 GCA_964433365.1 uncultured Gammaproteobacteria bacterium | reverse complement strand
TGAACTTTTGCTTGATTTCAAAAAGCAACAAGTAAATATAACCCAGCAAACGCCCCAAGGCCCAATCCATGTGCCCCAAGAGCAAGTCGCATTTAGACCCATCGGCCAAGGCTGGAAATAAAAGCTTATTTTGCTATAATATAATTAGAATATGGAAAATAAAAATAAGTTTCTTAAAGTATATTCCAATCTTCCAATAAACCTTAGAAACGAGGTAATTTTGGTGTTGTCTGATAAAGGTCCAATTACCTGGAACGTGGCTTTTTTGGAGATAAATAATGAAACAGAATTAGGGGAAATTATTTTAAAAGAATTGATTGAGTTAAAAATTATTTAAACTAAATAACTATGGAAGATAAAGAAAAAATTAAATATGATGAAAATGTTAGAAAACTTGTTGCTACGCGGCTAGAAACTTTGCCCGATGGCGCGGTTATTTCTGTTGGATCAGATGGAGAGTTCACGAAAAAACAAATAATTGAATCAGTTCTTGAGGGAAACGAAATAGGGCGGAAAATGGTGGAAATTGAAATGTCTTTTTTGCAAGGCCTAAAGGAAGGAGTTTTATATGGCGCAATACCTACTAATAACTAGACCCGAGCACGACTGCGCCACCCGTTATCTCTCTGCTTGGGCAGAGAGATTTTTTGAAGTGGCGAAAGACAAAGGTTATTCTGTTATTGATTTATACCGCAAACGAGCAAACCGCAAAGAGGTTGAAAGTATTCTTTGCAAAAGAAACCCTAATTTTGTTATTATCAATGGGCATGGAAGCGATAATGCGGTAAGCGGCCACGAAAATGAGTTGTTGCTAATTGCTGGAGACAACTCGTTTTTATTAAAAGGGAAAATCACTTACGCAATAGCTTGTCGATCGGCGCGCGAACTTGGCAAAGAAGCGGGGCAAAATATTGACACGACATATGTTGGTTACAAAGAGGATTTTGTATTTATTTACCTTGAAAAGCACCACACTCGGCCTCTTGAAGATAAGCTCGCTGAACTTTTCCTTGACCCGTCAAATCTTGTCGCAACAACTCTCTTAAAGGGGCATCCAGCCAAAGAAGCGGTGTTAAGGGCTCAAAAAGAATTTTTAAAAAAAATTCAAGAATTGCTTTTGAGCGATATAAACACCGACAAATCTTCTGCCTTGCGTTGGTTGGTTTGGGATATGAAACACTTAACGCTCTGCGGCGATGGAAATAAAAAACTATAATTTTCCAATAGGCCAATTGGCCAAGTGTGGAAGTAAAAATAAAACTATGGATAAACAAATAATTGTTAAATTGCATAAAAGGGAGCAAGCGAGAGATAAATGATATTATGCTAACCCTTTATGCTTGCTACCTGATAGCCCAAAACGGCGACCCGAGAAAAGACGAGATTGCTTTTGTAATGACCTACTTTGCCGCGCAAACCAGCAAGCAATTGCAAAAACCCTCCCCCCGCAACCCCCAAAAGAGTATAATGAAAATACAATAAAACCGCGGAGGATTTAATGAAATAAAAAATATCTCGCGAATTCGTTTACAAAATCAGCAAAAATCGGCTTGAAAAAGCCGTTTTTTTGTGGCAAAATAACCAAACAGCGATGATTTAGCGAAATGAAACTATGCCAAACATAAAAGCAACAGAAAACGAATTTAGATCGCAAGTAATTTCTTGGCTCAATAAAT
>CAYSQU010000169.1:830-1699 GCA_964433365.1 uncultured Gammaproteobacteria bacterium | reverse complement strand
CGGCTAAAGAAATCTGATAGCCAAAATCTTTGACCACTTGGTCAGAACAATCGCCGAGCTAGTTAAACAAATTTTTTTATTTAAATTAATATTTTTCAAATTTGTCCTAATTTACTTTTTAGAAGAAACTTCTTTTTCCAATTCTTCAATCAGAGGTGGACTAAAATGATTACCTTCACCAAGTTTATCGCTAACAGAAGCGCTTATCAATTTCATCTTTTTATAACTACTCATGGCTAAGTCGCGCTTTTCCTCTTTAAGATAGGCCAAACTTAATACATAGTAAGGATAGAAAGACTCATCAAGGACAGGAATGGCCCAGCCCTGGGGCACTTGAATAAGGTTTTTATTTAATGGCAAAACTTGTTCGTTGATTATTTTAATTGCCTCATCTGGTTGATTTAGGTCTATATATAACTTCGCAAAATCGGTCAACAGGACTATTTGGAACGCCGGAGGCAAATATTTAAAATTAGGGTCATTGAAAAATTCTTTCCAAACGGCGATTGATTGTTCAAAAGCGCGTGTTCGCCAAAAGTTTATAGCCAGAAAGCGTTTTATTGCCATAAGAGTCCCTGCTTTATCCATACTTTCCAATCTCTGAGGATAAGCAAGGTTGTAATTTGGCCCTTCAATTAATTCATTGATTTTATCGGACGGCCAGACCGCCAAAACACCATCTTTATCCCCTTGGAACATATCTGCAAAATCATCATATGAAATTTCATAGTTATTGCCATAATTATGGTCATGAACAATGACTTTCCGCGAGTTGTCAAAAATGCCGATCACCACTTGCGTAGTATATGTAGATATGCCGTTTTTTTCATCAAGAATTCGTCTTGAAAGAACAGTGACCGGCACTTTCT
>CAYSQU010000169.1:0-820 GCA_964433365.1 uncultured Gammaproteobacteria bacterium | reverse complement strand
AGAATTAACAAACTGTTTTATCTCTTTAATGGCATTAGCCGGCTCAACAGAAAGCCATCCGGAAGTTTCATATCCATTTTCTGTAAAAAATTTTTGGATTTCCAATTTTAATGCTCCTGACGATAAGAGTGTTGATGTGGCGGTTGTAGGGAATTTCGTTTTTAAATTTGGAATAGTGAATCTTTTATCCCTCCAATAACCAATAATGTCTAAAATTGAAGAAATTTCAGATGAGTCCGCCCTATAAAAGGAACGATCGTATAAATAAAGATTGTAAACTCCGTTGTAAGGGACACCAGGAATCAAATAATTAACTTTTTCCGGTTGAGGGTATAATACTGCCATTAGCCCCAAAAGGCCTACAACAATTACTACGACAATTATCAGAATGATAATCTTTTTTTTATTCATATTTCAAATTTTAGTCATTTTAGCCGCAGCTGCAGCTGCTGCCGCTGCAACCGCTGCTGGTGCCGCCGCCACCGGTGCCGGGGCTGCCGGCACAACCTCCGCAACTACTACTGCAGCTACTACTGCTGCTGGTGCCGTCGTCGTTGCCGCCGTTGCCACCGTTGCCACCGCCACCGCCACCGCCACCACCGCCCGGAGGGGTCCAACAAGATTGGGCTTGCGCCTGATTTGTTTTACTAACTCCGTGGTCTGAAAACAACTTAACCGCGCCCAAAGCGGTATAAACAAGCGCTAATAAAATCACTAAAAAAATATTTTTAATTTTGGATTTTATGACCATAACTTTATTATTCGTCTTGCTCTTTTATTTTACTATACCATATTTACTGTTTTTATTCATAAAAGTTAT
>CAYSQU010000168.1:0-1710 GCA_964433365.1 uncultured Gammaproteobacteria bacterium | reverse complement strand
AACCAAATTTGCCAATTCATGCAAATATCGCGTATCTTCGTCAGTGACAGGCCCGCCAATAATCTCAACGCTGATTTTCTTTATCACATCGCCAGATAACATCCCAACAGCCCTAATAAGTACATCTAAATTCTTAATCCTAGTAATCCTTCCGACTGAGATTATTTTAAAGACATCTGTATTTTTTTGCCTATTTTCACACTTAAAAAATTCCGTATCAATGCCGTGGCCAACAAAATGGACTTTTTTGCTTTTTAACTTGAAACTTTCAGGCGAGACGGTAAAAATTTTGTCCGCA
This sequence comes from uncultured Gammaproteobacteria bacterium, assembly GCA_964433365.1. Taxonomy (GTDB): domain Bacteria; phylum Patescibacteriota; class Patescibacteriia; order Magasanikbacterales; family UBA922; genus CAYSQU01. Next base: position 1,412 of record CAYSQU010000168.1, on the reverse strand, counting down.
AAGATATCTGCAACTCTCAACTTTAAATTAACTTGTCTATGCACATACCAAAAATTTATTTCCTTCTTTAAAATCTTCCACAACCAACCACCCAACACAACATACTCTGGATTCATGTGCACAAAGACATTGTCATACTCTCTTCTGAATTTCCAAATATATTTATAAAATCGCAAGAAATACTTTAATTTACTAACGCCAGCATCTTTACCCAAACTAAAAACCCTAACATTTTCCGGCAAATTATACTCTCCTTTCTCCAAACAGATTATAGTCAATTTTTCACAACGCTTGGCAAATTCTTCCAACCAACGATGAAAAAAACCCAAAATCGGATCATTAATGTCAACTTTTTGCGTGCAAATTAATAACTTCATAGCATTGATTCAGACTGGGCAATATATAGATTTAGACTGACAGAATTGCCTCTATCCACGCATCTCTGTCGCTAACAGGAATAATTTTTACTTTCTCGCTTGGCTTTAATTCATAATTCGCCACGCCGACGTCATTCATAATTATTGACGTTCCAACAGCATGCGCTTCCATGGCGACAAGGCCGTAACCTTCGCTCAAGCTGGGGAATAACAGACAATCAACCGTCTTCAAATAACTGATAGCATCATTTGTCCAACCCACAAGTTTGATATTGTAAGATAATCCGTGATCAGTGATCAATGATCTGATATTTCCTTCCTCTTGACCACTACCAATAATTAATAACAGATAATTTTTCTGTTTTAAGACCTCTCTGAACACACCGACTATCCATGTTATATTTTTAACCGTATCAAAGCGACCCAAGACCAAAAATATCTTTTCATAGCCGGGATATTTTTTACGCAAATCAATTTTTGGCTGATAATTTTTTATCCATTCAATATCAACAAAAATCGGTCTAACCTGAATTTTACTTTCATCAACACCAAATTTAACTAAACTTTGTCTTATCCTCTCCCCCACCACTCTAATTGTGTCCGCGCGTTTCAAAATGAATTTTGCGAGACGTGATTTTAGCCACTGTTTTTTGTAATAACCTCCGAAAAAATCACCATGCATCTGCGCTTCTAATTTAATTCCAAATTTTAGCTTCAATAACCAACCGACTAGTCCAGTAAAAAATGGGGCTTGGGTGGTAGTGACGCAATTTCCAATTTCCAATTTCCAATTTCCAATTATTTCTTTGCCAATTTTCCACAACCACCAAAACTGCTGCCACTTGTTGCCGCCAGTTGATTGAACGTGGACAGTTGGACTCAAATCAAACGACTTTTTTTCTTTGCTGGGAATTATGATAAATAATTCGTTTTCTTTTCCATACTCAACCATCCTTCGCGCTACGGCGGAATTTGGATCTAGAATCTTCTTGTCCAAGCTAATCATTAACTTGCGCATAATATTTTTCTGGTGTT
>CAYSQU010000167.1:0-1720 GCA_964433365.1 uncultured Gammaproteobacteria bacterium | reverse complement strand
TTGAGACGATTTCTTCACCCTGAATACCAAAGCCAATATTTTTTAGATTTTTTTCCGTAAGCACTTCGTCTTTGACAAACCCCTGATTAAGCAATGGACGACCACTAATTAGGCCGGTTTGCTCCTCAAGCATCAGAAAAAGACTCTTGGGTTGCCCTCGATGTTGGTGTAGAAAGTACTCTCGCTGCAAAGTTCCCCACGACCCATTATTCACGTGTTTCCTTTCTATGTTTATGAGAGCAGTATCCTTGTCGCAAACGTTGCAAGGTATCTCAAAAAGCTCGCATAGTTCTTTAGGCCCATCTTTTAAGAATAATCTTCCCGTTAGTGAAGAATACAATTCTTTGTCTTGTAGATACTTTAATACAGCAATGCGACGGTTCCCATCAAAAATAATTGGTTTCTCGTCGATAAAAACAACTGTAGGTATTTCACTAAAATCATAATGATTACCCATTTCTTTCACGATTCTATCTATATTCCATTCTTTTGGATTTTCATCAACCGCCCGCTTAATGATGTCGAAGTCAGAACTTGTTGGATCAACAGGATCTCGTGGGTTTTCAGACCACAGATGTAAATCTTTGACTTTAATTGTTTGGATTTCTTGTTTGGACATAAGCTTCTTATTTAAATTTATAAAACTCTTTTGATATCGGCAAGGATATCACTGATTTTGCTTTCTTTTACTTTGATGTCAGTTAATATCTCGGTAGGATTTTTGTGAACGACATCGGCTTTGCCGTTGGGGTTTTTGAAGTCCAGATTGTAGTTTCGTTCTTGGATTTGTTTGATGGAAATTTTCCACATATCTTTGCTCGCCTTTCGTCCTTTCGTACCGGTGCCGCCTACGCCAAGGCTACGGCGAGCCAAGTCAAATTCCTCGTGGGTGATGCCACGATTTTTGGTGTATTGTTTGACGCCCTCAGGAAGAGGAAGTTGATAATACCAAATTTCTTTGGTGGGTTCGCCCTTAGTAAAGAAAATTAAATTGGTATTTACTCCGGCATAAGGATTAAACACTCCTTGCGGCAAGCGGACGATGGTGTTGACATTACATTCCTCAAGCAGTTTTTTCTTAATGGCGGTTTTAACACCTTCGCCAAAAAGCGAGCCGTCCGGCAAAACAATGCCCGCGCGGCCGTTGGGTTTTAAGAGATGAATGAAAAGCACTAAAAAGAGGTCGGCGGTTTCGCGAGTGCGGAATTCGGCCGGGAAGTTTTTCTCCACGCCGTCTTTGACTGCGCCGCCGAAAGGCGGATTGGCCACGACCACATCCACGCGGTCTTTGGGTCCGTATTCGCGCAAGGATTGGGAGAGCATATCGCCGCGGCGCAGGTGTTTGGGCGTATCCACGCCATGCAAAATCATATTGGTAATTGCCAAAAGGTACGGCAAGGGCTTAAGCTCTATCCCCTGAATCTGACTTTGAAGTTTTCTTTCATCGGCCGTAGTTTTTACTTCCTGTTTGCGGACATATTCCAGCGCATCAATCAAAAATCCGCCGGTGCCGCAGGACGGATCCAACACTTTTTCGCCAAGCTTTGGAGAAACCATCTCCACCACGAAACGCGTCAAGGGCCGTGGCGTATAATATTCCCCCGCGTTGCCCGCGCTTTGAAGTTCTTTGAGCAGATGTTCGTAGAGGTCATTGAAGGCGTGGCGGTCGTCGGCTTTGTTAAAATCAATTTCGTTGATGTTGTTAATTACCTGCCGGATA
>CAYSQU010000166.1:0-1732 GCA_964433365.1 uncultured Gammaproteobacteria bacterium | reverse complement strand
AAAAATCAGTATTTGAAAGATGTAATTGTTCGGGAATTGTGATATTGTTCATCCAAAATTTTAGGCGGCGCGCTTCATATGCCGCCTTATTTTATTTCTGCTTGTCAAATCACCTTTATAGTAATACTATGTAAACCAGTGGGGTCAAACGCGGCTTGACCAAATCGTACAAGCTGGGCGGTTAATTCCAACCACGGCCGTAAGGCCGAGTACGGCGGCCGTCAGTATCTGACGGCTGGTTCAAAAATCGCGCTATTTTCAGCGAAAATCCAGAAGCTGTGTCTAGAAAAATGAGTCCCCACTTGTTCATTTCTAATCTTTGAGGAGGAGGTGTGTAAAGTGCGAAGATCGCAAGATGAAAGAGAAGCCGAAATACTTCAGCAACTTGGCTAGCCCAAAGCTGAAGCGATCTTGGCGAGTATATTAAATGTAGATGTTTGCCGCATATTGTTGCTAATACCGGATTATCGTGTGCTTGAAGTTCCAAAAAAGTCAGGCGGTTTTCGCACTCTTTTTATTCCATCTGAATAACTGAAAGCAATACAGAAAAAAATCCTCCGCAGATTCCTTCATAAAATGTGGAATACGCTTCACGATGGTCTGTACGGCTTATACCCGGGAGGAGAGTTAACGTCTTATGTGTGGCATGCAGAGCGCCACAAAGACGCGAAATGGTTTTGGCAGTTGGATTTAGCAGATGCTTTTCCGTCCACGAGCGTCCGGAAGTTGGAAGAGATTATTTACAACTGGATCATCAGCGCACTAGAAGCATACGAGCTTGATGTTAGCCATTGCCGAGCACTGACACAAAGAATGGACCTTATAGAAGAAGAGATTGAGATGTCTTCCTATGTTCGGGACCTTGAAGACGCGAAGAAACATTTAAGTTTTTCCTTCTTTTACAGGGCTTCCAATATATTGGATGGCTGGCTGTTTGAAGACGATGGCCTGTGGCTTCTAGCCGGCAAGGCAAAAATTGCCAAGGCGCTAACTGACTTAGTTATAAAGTTGACAACCTGGAATGATGTTTTGCCGCAAGGCACGCCAACCGCGCCTTTTCTGTTTTATATCTATTTAACAGGAAGCGGGTTTTTTAGCGAACTCTGTTCGCTGTGTCCGTCCCCATTCTTTGTTTTCCTCGCTGACAACAAACGTCAAGATAAATTCCGATTTGAAGTTGGAATGTATGTTGATAATATTGTGGTGTCGGCGCAAAAGCCGATTCCCGAAGATGTTCAAAAAAAATTTTATGAGGCTATTGAAAGATACGGTTTTAAACTAAATTCCAAAAAGGTGTCACATTGCGGTATTATTCACGAAGCGCCGCTTATTACCGGTTTGCGGATTATCAAAAACAAGGAAGGCAATGGCAAAATCGTGCTGCCGAAAAAGACCGTGCGCCGCTGGCGGGGAATTATCCACCGGGCGATCTCCGATCCACCTTTGCGACCCAAAGTAGAGGGGTTCATTGCTTCGTTAAAGCCCATCTATGGAAAGTTTGGCGCCAATGGGTCGTTTGTTTTTGATTATGATGATCTGCCGACGCAAATCGCGGGACCGTATTATAAGCTGCTTCAACAAATTCAAACCGAAAAAAAATGAAAGCTTACACAGACCAAACCCGTATAAGCTTAAAAATACCAAGGTGAAGGTTAAAAAATCTTCACCTTTTTTATTTTATTACAGGTATTACGCACTTTGAAAAAATAGCTTAAAATAGAGGCAAAACATA
>CAYSQU010000165.1:0-1734 GCA_964433365.1 uncultured Gammaproteobacteria bacterium | reverse complement strand
TCTCCTTCGGGGCCCGCCCTCGCCTGCCCGTCCGAAGCCGAAAGGCGAAGGAGGGTTTTTCCGCCGCCGCCGAATTTCGTGCCCCGCAAAGCGGGGCGCGCCGCTAAAAATTTTTAACTACTAACAGGTGGTTCTTGTTGTAATATTTGGGGTTCGGCTTGTTGCCTTACTACTCCGAATAAATTATCTAATTCATCATCAAGAGTTAAAAATTTATCGCATAAATTCGCTAATCCTTTTTGTATTTTTTGGCTACTATCAAGACATGTTAAATAAACATTCCCACCCAAATATTGTATCGCCTCAAATAGCGGAATATAATCCCTGTCATTTACTAAAAAAATTATATTTGAAGCTCTACCGCTTGATACAAAAATTAAAACATCGGAAGCTAGTTTGATATCTAAACCCTTTTCGGCTCGTATAAAATGGTCTCTATATTGCTCCGAAATTTTTTGAAGTTTTTCCTCTGGAATACTTTTTATACTCTCGCCACATTCTTTGATTTGCCAATGATCTTTTTTGCCCGGCATATCAGTTTCTGGAATAACTAACATTGTTTTTAATCTTTTGTCGTTTTGCTTAAAATAATAGACGACTCTAATTGTAGCACCAACATAAATTGACCACTTTCTCGTTAAAGCTTCTGTTAAACGACCTATATCAAGTTTTCTATCTTTAAATTCAGGTTTTGTTCTCCAAAGTTCATAGATACTTGAGAACAAATGCGAGCCATCTATTATGAAATATCCTCTATTTTCCATAGCCATATAATTATTGTTCCCCGCAAAGAGGTCTGTATTTATTCCTAATCAACCTTTCCAAGAGCAAGCGGAAATTTTCATCAGGGCTAATATAAATATATAATCCCGTTTCAGCACACCCATTTCTTATCCAACACATTTTTCTTTCATGATTGATAATGCGGGAATTTATACTAGAAGTTTGCCCAACATCAACCACCCGATTTAATCCATTAACTAAAACATAAACACAACCAAAATCTTGGTTAAAAGTCCTTGTGTGATAATGTGGGCCGGAAAATGTATATCCTTCTATTTTTATAGCCATAATTATTTTGCAATAATCAAAATTTTAGAAATTGTTGTATAAGTTTTCTTTTTGAAGCTGAAAACAATTTCGTCTTTGGTTGATACTGAAACACTATCAAAAAATTTATCAATCTCACTAAACACAAAATCGAAATCTCTTTTTAATTTCCAGCTTTCTTCTAAATTGTTCTTGCTAGCCAAAACTACGAAAAATCTATTATCCGCACCAAATCTTTGCGCCCCTTGATTTTCGTAAAGCCAAATAATCAAATCTTTTGGACTTTTAAAAACTTGTTCAAGCGTAAAATCTTTTGGTAGATATGTAATTTTCAAATCAAAAGGTTGATTATCAAAGAAAATGTCAACGCCAAAATTATTTTTGAGCGTTGGAATAACTTTTGAATGTTGGCTAATGTGGTGTTCAATTAAAACTGTTGTCCAGTGGTTATACCAAGTAGCGATTACATAATGCGTTATATCATCGTGCAATTTACTTTTTACTCCATTTATCAAATCTTCATACCTTACAAATCGCCGGACATACTCAGTTTGGATTTTTTGATCCAGTTGTCCTTGAATGACGCCCCATCTAAATTCTTTAACTTTTAATAATTCCTGTTTTAAATCTTCATCGGATATAAGTTTTTGTCTTTCCTTAACTTGTTCTTGATATTTTCTTTTA
>CAYSQU010000164.1:0-1738 GCA_964433365.1 uncultured Gammaproteobacteria bacterium | reverse complement strand
AAAAAAATCAACTAAGGCCACGCCTTGAAAATTTAACACTTCTTTATCGAAATTTTGATCATTAAACTCCATAAAATTATCAAATTATTTATTATCAATTTGCCGCTCCAGCCAAAAACGAAAAATATGTCTCATAAACTCACTCTTGGATGAAAACTTATATTTTTTCATTTGTTTTTCCAACTCTTCGCACAACTCTTTTGGCAAGGAAAGAGTGATAATACATCGCATAAACGTAAAGTTAATCGGATTAATCAAGTTAACCTTCACTTAAGGGAGCTTAACTTGATTTAAATAATTGAATAATCACTCATGCCGTATGACATTGTAATACAGAAGAAAACTTTGTCAAATAAAAGAACCGGGGATATCCCCAGTCTTGAAAATTGCTATATATTGGGTCTGTCGCCAAATGCCATTTCTGCTACGATTCCAGAATTGTCGGTCAAAATCGCTTCAAAATTTTTCAGCTTAATTTCCAATTCAACCTCAAAATTTGTTCAGCGATTTTGTCTCGAAATTCTGAAATCTTGCGACGAAAGCGCATTTGGCGACAGACCCATATTGCTAAATTGTTGCTTCATTTATTCCGATCAGACAACAGTTCAACAATTTAGCAATTTAACAGCCGATCTTTTTTATATTAAGATATTTTTTAAAAGAAAACCCGGAGGTTTCCGGGTATATTTTGTTATGCCTTTCCATTTCGGACATAACTTTCGACTAATTCGTGTGGACCGCCTTCCCTTGCATACATTACAGTGCAGTATCGGCCATTGTCCTTGCCGAACTTCATGGCGCAATCAGCCCGACGCAACAGCTCCTCTCGCGTAATCTGCCCGTCATAATCGGCAATGCCGATAGTCACCGTTATCTGAATCTGTTCGCCGCCGCTCGCGCCGAAATTTTCCCGCGCGATCCGTTGAGAAATCTCTCTGGTTTTCATGATTACGCCCACCCGAGTGCAATCCACGAAAACCACCGTAAACCTCTGCCCCTGGCGCGAAGCAATGTCGCACTTGCGGATCCGACTGGTTATCACATGACTGACAAATTGCAAAATGTGATCGCCAAACGAACGGCCGTACTTGTCATTCACCGCGCTGAATTGATCCAAGTCAAGGGACGTAACTATCAACCGCTTTTCTGGCAAGTCCGCTTTATCTTTCAAATGATGGATCAAGCGCTTGAACTGTTCCATATATGCTTCAATGTGCCGATCCAGCAGTGATGATGGCACCAAATTCGTCACTTCATCAACCGCGAACTCCTGTAATTGCCGCACTTTTCCCTCAAGCGCTTTAATTGTTTTTTGCATTTCTTCACACTTTAAAAAACTTCTCTCCAGCGCCCTATGCGCCTCTTCGATCTGAATACTGGCCATTCGATACAGGCCTTCCAGATCCTTGTACATCAGGAAATAGTCAATCGTCTGCGTATCAGAAACTTTTTTTTCTTCCGTCATGGATGCTCCTCCCTATTGTTAATTGTTTGCCAAAGAACACTTTAACTTACATCAAAATAAAAATCTTGTCAACAAGGCCATTGCTTCTGGCTATTGCTTCTTCAATAAACAAAAAATAAACCAACTTGAGTCTATTAATATGGATCAAAAGCTAATTATAAACCGCGGAAGATCTCTTCTTCTTTGTAAACATCCAAAATATCGCCAACCTCAATCAAGGGTTGACCTTCGAATTTAATCCCGCACTCCTGCCCGCTCGCCACGTCCTTCACG
>CAYSQU010000163.1:0-1752 GCA_964433365.1 uncultured Gammaproteobacteria bacterium | reverse complement strand
TGCTGGACTTGTCATCAGACGAGGACTTGTCCATAGCCATAATGAATCTTGTTTCTATTGAAGAGCACTTTTTTTTCACTGCCCAAAAAATCCAAAAACCCGAGTATTTTGACTTGCTCAAAGAAGCGCGGGAAATGCGCAAGGACTTGCTCGGCAAAATTATTAAAGAATACGAAGGCGAGGTTTGGTGCTTGCCGCCGAAAACTGTTATTTTGTGCAATCCAGAACCCAAGACCATTGATACTTTAGCGGAGGGCGAAAATGTTTTAGCGCATAATGGCGAGTTCTCTCCTGTAAAGAGGGCTTTTGTAAGAGATTATGACGGCGATTTTGTCGCCATTTATCCTTATTATAGCGACAAATTATTGATTACGCCCGGACATTCGGTTTTATGCGCCACTGGCGTTAGAAACAAGCAGAAGGATTTATGGCGGAAAAATTTCGTGAAGCCAAATATCGTCTGGAAAAAAGCGGAAGAGATTGAGTCGACTGATTTTCTACTTTTTCCAAGGTATAAAGACATCAAAGATATAGATGAAATGGAGTTGGAATACACTTGGGAAAATAAAGGCTGTTTTAAGCCGATGACATTTACTCATAAACGAAAAATAAAGGTAGGCGTGAGTTTATTGAAATTGATAGGTCTCTATATTTCAGAAGGATCTATTAGCGAAAGGGACTATTCTTATAAGGGTCATCCGAAAAAAACAAGAACACTTTATTTTTCTTTTGGTAAAAAGGAAAAAAAGTTGATAGAAGAGACCAAGCTACTTTTTCGTGGGGTATTCGGAGAAGAATTGAAAATGAGCGAAACCCATACCACCACTGATTTGGTTTGTTCTAAACGGTTGATAGTTAAATTTTTTAAACAATTTGGCAAAAGATCAAGCGAAAAAGAGCTGCCTATGTGGGTTTCGCAGTTGCCGTCTCACAAGCTTTATGGTTTGATATGGGGGTTAGTCAAAGGTGACGGTTCCGAAAGTAAGTATGCAATTAAGTATTTCACTATTTCTGAAAAGTTAGCTTATCAGTTAAGAATCGTCCTTTTTAAAATTGGCATCATTCATTCATTAAATAGACGAGTGAATAGGGGTGGCGAAATTGACGGGAGAAAAATTAAATCCAATTATGATGGATTTCATATTATATTTTCTGGAGATGCAGCCCGATTATTAAATCAAGAAACCAAGTTAAGTTATAATATCAAACGGACTTCGGGGAATTTTGGTTATGTTTTAGATGACTATGTGATGCTTCCAATTAGAAAGATAGTCAGGGAAAAATATTGCGGCAAGGTTTTTAATATTCAAACCGAGGCAGAAACATATACTACTTTTGCGGGGGTTGTGCATAATTGTATCTCAAAACACCTCTTAGCCGCGAGTATGCGTTTGATGGAGGTTGGCACTAAAGCGTTAGGACAAGACAAAAAGGCCGAGGCCGAGGATTTGTTCGCTAAATCATATCAACTATATTCTTTGTTTTGGGGCGTGGCGAAAAAACTCATCAGTGTTGACGAGGTCAAAAAAATTGACGATGGCGCTTTGAATGTTCACGACCAAGACAAAAAAACCGTTTGGGGCAAGCTTGGCGAACTGGTTAAAAAAGCTATTGACTGCTGCCGCGAATAATAATATGGACGAAATTTTACAAAAATTAGCCGAGCAGGAAGCAAAAATAGACGCCATCTACAAGTCAGTGGAAAAAACCCGCAAATATTTTTTAATTACCTTAATTGCTAGCGCCGCTTTC
>CAYSQU010000162.1:0-1758 GCA_964433365.1 uncultured Gammaproteobacteria bacterium | reverse complement strand
TTTTTCCGTTTTGAAAAAGGGGAAGGCAAAGTGGTGATTGACGGCAATGAGTACATAGTCGGCGATGGCGACGCGGTTGTGGTCCCAATGGGCTCGGAACATAATGTCATCAACACTTCAGCGACAGAGCCACTTAAACTCTACACAATTTATTCTCCGGCGCATCATAAAGATGGCGTGGCGCGGGCGACAAAAGAAGAGGCAGAAAAAAATGGTCCGGAATTTGATGGAGTGACTACGGAGTAGATTAAAAAAACAAAATAGAGACGCGATTAATCGCGTCTCTATTTTTTTAATTTACAAATCCATCTCCCGCGACTGACAAACATTATCAATCTTGGGAGTTGGATGGACTTGCGGTACATCCAACTGGTTGGCTGGATGTTGGGTGGTTGGTGGAAAGAGCGGTTGCCTACAATTCAGGAATCACTTTTGGCAGTGTTTTGATAATCTGAATGAGCAGTGGGGCGAGATCATTGTTGATTATTGAGCCGTTTGCGAGAACCTCCCCGTGGGTCAACTCACGTTTGGAGATTTCTCTTGCCACGTCTGTGACGCCCGCGATGCCAAGCACTGGGCATTTGGCGTGCGCGGCGGCTTTTGCTTCAGGTATAGAGCTTTCCGTGACAGTGTCGGCTCTGAAGGAATGCGCTAATGCCACAAGTTCGGCAGGCGTTTCAAATTCCGGTCCTGGCCAGAAAAATGAAACACCCGAGGGCAACTTCGGCATTTTAAGCCGAAACGCGCATTCCTGCGCGTGCAGACGAAGGCGAGGATGATAGACCTGATGCATACTAGTGAATCGCGGACCCAACATGTCAATGTTTGGTCCTCTCATTGGGCTTGGACACAGAAATCCGATGTGGTCCGCGTCCAAGACGAGGTCGCCCGGCTTGTATGCCGGATTGATTCCGCCGACCGCGTGGGTGAGTATCAGCGCTTTGATGCCCATGTACATCATGACTCTTGGCAAGAAGACAACTTCCTCTGGCGTGTAGCCCTCGTACAGGTGCTGGCGTCCTTGCATGACTAATGTCAGTGTTCCACCGATCTCAACAGCCCACAGACGGTTTTCGTGTCCCTCCACGGACTCTTTGAGCGCGATGATGTCGCTGAATGGCATGCTTCTTGCGCCCGGAAGTTCGGGCACGAAATCACCAAAGCCGGTTCCAAGCACCAGTCCAACGACTGGCTTGCGTTTGCCGAGCTTTAAGGCAACGCGGATATCGTTGACAACACTCTCAATGCTTTTGTTCATCTTTTCCCTCCAATTTGGAAATCCTTACTGATTGTAATTGATGGTGTGGAGAATGTCAAATAAAAACCCCGCACCACGTTGGGTGCAGGGTTTTTTGTGACCCGGCCGGGATTCGAACCCGGGACCATCAGCTTAAAAGGCTGTTGCTCTACCAGCTGAGCTACCGGGCCATTGTTTTTATTGCTTAATATGATATACTAATCTTGGAATTTAGTCAATATCTCGCGCTTTTTATGTTAAAAGTATAACACATATTTTAATTTTTTTCAATATGTTAGACACCAAATATCTCGGCCAGCTTAAATCATATCTTCATAATTACGCCAAAGAACGTCTTGTCGTAATAGAGCTTTCCAATCAAGCTATCTATCACGCTAAGCGAGCGATTTTCGCGTTGCATCGCGATGAAACAAAAGAGGCGGAGGAAAAATTAAAACAATCCGGTGAAATTTTGAAAGGCATTTTTGATAAATACAAAAAAGAGCCGGAAATTTTGGACG
>CAYSQU010000161.1:0-1761 GCA_964433365.1 uncultured Gammaproteobacteria bacterium | reverse complement strand
TTATCGCCTTGGGCACAGCCATTGCTCAGGATTTTGATATTAGTAAATTAAGATACCATCGTATTATTATTATGACTGATGCCGACTCAGTAGCTGGGAACACGCCGCTATTTGTTTTTAATAAGATAAAACAAGAGTTTTTCTTGACTGAGGTTGAAAAATTCATCGCAAATTGCGAGGACACCGCCAACTATCAAATTTTAACATTTAATCATCAAAATAAAACGCTTGAATTAAAAGAAATTTTGCAGACGATTCAACATCCTTTACGTACTGATTTATACCAGATAAAAACTTATTGCGGCTATCCAGTGAAAGTTACTGATTGCCATAGTGTTTATGTTTTTGATAAAGGCGAGGTAAGAACAAAACAAGCGAGCGAAATGAAAACCGGAGACACAATGGTTTTTCCGAGATATTTTCCGAAAATAGAGCAAGAGATTGTTTTTGATTTAACAAAAAATATTTTAAACAGCGATTTTAAAAATATAACTATTAAAATTCCAAGAAAATTAGCCCAACACATTCCAGCTAATTCTTGGTGCGAGCTTGATAATTCAGCATGGAGAGCGCTGCAACAGCAAAGAGAGATGGCTGGCGTTTCAAGGAGAGCGATGGGTCAGGCAATTGATGTTTATGACAAAATAGTTCAGCAATGGGAGCAAAAATCAGATAATGTGATGCCACGTTTTGTTCAGTTTGAAAAGTATTTGAGCCGCTTAAACCAAACAACCGACGCTCTTGATTATAATGTTTATATACCCATAGGCGATTTCAAGGGTAAAGTATCCCAAGAGGCGCGGTTTTTTTATGATAATCACACAAGAACAATACAGAATAACTTTATATTTGACGAGGGATTAGCCTATTTTATCGGTTTTTACTTGGGAGACGGTTGCGCGGCTTTTCAAAAAGAAAATCCTAATAGGTTTACTTTGTCGCTAGGCGAGCAGAAAAATCAGCATTATTTTCAAAAATTAGAGAAGATTATTTCAACAACCCTGCAAGCAAAGCCCATTTTAGAAAAGCGAAAAAATTGTTTTAGTTTGCATTTTCATTCCTTGGAATTTAGGTTTATTTTGCAAAAATTAGGGCTTTTGGGCAAAAAGGGCAATGAAAAGTTTATCCCTGATATTTTCTTTAATGCTAAAAGGGAAGTTAAAAATGCTTTTGTGGCTGGGCTTTTAGACAGCGATGGATTTATTACTATTTGGACAAGTAAAAAAACAGGCAGGACGAAAGCAATTTATGGCTGGCAAATGTCTTCAGAGAGAATAATCCAGGGGCTTTCAACTATTTTAAGGCAAGAAGGTATTTTTGCTAATTACAGCCAAAGGAAACAAAAATCGCATTTCAGAAAGGACGGTGTTTTGATTAAGCCAAGGTTTGACTCTTTTTGTCTTTCGGTTTCAACCGTTGAGTTTTTAGAAAAAACTAGAGGTATTTGGGAAACGCATAAAGACGCTCAAAAGCTAAATAACTATTTATCGCGCGTCAAGCCAAATAAAATCACAGGTAAGCAATTTATTGAGATTTCCGAGGATTTTGTCGGCTTAAAAGTAAAATCAGTTGAAAAAATTGAAAATCCAAAAGACAAATGGGTGTATGATTTTTCGGTTTTGGGGCATCAAAATTTTGTGGCAGGGCTTGGCGGATGCGTGGTGCATAATACCGATGGCAGCCATATAAGAACATTGCTCTTAACCTTATTTTACCGCCACTTTAAAGAACTAATAGAAAAGGGCTATATTTATATTGCCC
>CAYSQU010000160.1:0-1769 GCA_964433365.1 uncultured Gammaproteobacteria bacterium | reverse complement strand
TGTTTTTTAATTTTCCCTCTCCTGGCAGGAGAGGGATAGGGTGAGGTCTGTTGGGCGGATTGAAGAACAAACAGACGAATCATTTGTCAAAGTTAGGTTTGACCAGACCTCTCCCTCTCCCTCCCCTTTGAGGGGAGGGAAATTTGGGTTGCTTTTTCTCTCATTTTCTTGTAAAATAGAGACAGAGTTAAGAAAGATTTCTCCCCGCCCATGGCGGGTCGAAATGACAACCAACGACAAGATGGAAAGCAAATCAATCGCCCACAATACGGCGTGGATGACTATCGCGTCAATTGGGCAAAAGATAATATCTTTTGCCTATTTTACTGTACTCGCTCGCAACATCGGGGTGGAGAACACAGGCAAGTATTTTTTCGCATTGTCTTTCACAACTATCTTTGTTGTCTTTGTTGATTTGGGATTAACAAGCGTGTTAGTCCGCGAGGGCGCTAAGGCAAAAGAAAAAATACAAAATTATTTTTCCACTGTCCTGTCAATCAAGATATTTTTGGGTATTTTGACTTACATCGCGGCTATTATCACGATAAATTTAATGGGTTACGCGATTGAGACGCGGCATTTGGTGTATTTATCGGCTGTTACAATGTTGTTTGATTCTTTACATCTTTCTATATACGGCACTTTGCGCGCCTATGGAAATTTAAGGTATGAGGCGATTGGCACTATTTGTTCGCAATTTTTGACAATGATTTTAGGTACTTGTTTTCTTTACGCGGGCTTGCCTTTGATTTATTTAATCGCCGCGTTCACGATTCCAAGCTTTTGCAATGTTTGCTACTCATCAACAATTTTATACAGAAATTACAAAGTCAAATTTTTACCAAGATATGACGCCGCGATTTTAAAATTTATGGCCAAAATCGCGATTCCGTTCGCGTTGACGGCAATTTTTACTCGTTTGTACGCGTTTGCCGACTCAATTTTGCTCTCCAAATTAGCCGGCGACGAAGCAGTGGGTTGGTACAGCATTCCGTATAAAATAACTTTTGCTTTTCAGTTTTTGCCATTGGCCTTGGGCGCGTCGCTTTTCCCGCGTTTCAGCGAATATTTTGTCAGCGATAAACAAAAGTTGGCTCGCGCGTTTGAGCAGGGGATGAAGTATTTAATGATAATTGTTTTTCCCATTGCTATCGGCATTGGCGTTCTTGCAAATGATATTGTCATTTCTCTTTATAAAGAACAATTTATCAATTCTGTTTTGCCTCTGCAGATTTTGATGGTAAGTTTGGTGTTTTTGTTTTTAAGCGGCCCTGTTTCAACTCTTCTCAACGCGTGCGATAGGCAAGTCACGCAAACTTGTATTATTGGCTTTGTCGCCATCACCAACATCACGCTAAATATTTTTTTAATCCCGCGTTTTGGCGTAGTTGGCGCGGCTAGCGCGGCTTTGGTTGGAAATTTTTTGATTTTTGCCATTGGCTATTATTTTGCTCCAAAAATAACGCAGATTTCTCACAGATATTTATTAAAAACAATTTCACAAGTCGCATTGTCTGCCGGCGTAATGGGGTTAGTTGTTTATCAGATAAATCAAATATCGAATTTTATAATCGCCATTTTGATTGGCGCGCTTGTGTATTGCGCAATGGTGTTTATTACTCGCGTAGTTCAAGTTGAAGATATTAGAAATTTAAAAATATGAAAAAGCTACTAATTATATCTTTTGATTTTCCACCTCAATTGGGTGGCATATCTACGTACGTCAAACAATTCGCCGACTCAATGCCATGCGATAGAGTTGTCGTCTA
>CAYSQU010000159.1:0-1773 GCA_964433365.1 uncultured Gammaproteobacteria bacterium | reverse complement strand
AAACACCGGATTTTGAAAAAATAAGCAACTGTCCCGCCAACGAATAACCAAGCCCCATGCGAGGAGATCCGCAAGGATTGTTTTCTGTGGAAAAAACCAACGCAGGCCAATTATATTTTTTGGCCAATTCAGCAAGATTGCCGCCAGCCTGCCCGCCATGCTTCCCGACTTGGTCGGGATGCGGGCGGGCGCAAATGACAACAATTTTCGCCTTTTTCTTTTTCGCCTCCTCAAGCGCATTAACTGTCTCTTCCGTGTTGCCGGAATAACTTGAAGCAATCACCAACGTATTTTTACCAACATACGCCGGCAGATGATAGTCATTAATAATTTCAACCGGGACTCTCAACTCGCCCGCGAAAAGCGTTTTTATAATATGCGCGCCCAGTGCCGACCCGCCCATTCCGGAAACGACAATTGAACTCACTTTTTTATAATCCGCAGGCAATTTGAAGCCGTTCCACATCTCAACTACCTGCTCTACCTGTTTTCCAAGCTTCTGCAAGCTTCCAAACATGTTTTTTTTGTCTAAATTTATATTTGACATACATTAAAATTATGGCCTATATAACCATGTGTATTTTAGCATAACTATTGGAAAAGTAAAGAACGGAGAGAAAAACAAAACCCCACTTTTTGTGGAGCTTTGGGGAAATAGGATAGTTGACTATCCAAATTTCTCCTTGTTTCATAGATTCATATAATAATCATGCTCTTCTTTTGACATAGGCTCCAAATCCTTAATCGCGTCAGCACCAGCCATTGCCTGCCATATCTTTGATTCCTCCTCCCACGATAACTCACTCTTTTCATTGCTATTGTCCTGCTGATTATTCATAAAATTATATTCTATTAAGCAGCCACCGGACACGCTGCTCTGACAACATTTCTAATAAATATCTTATTCGTTGTTTTACTATCCTGCTTCTTGGTGCCAAATTTAATATGATATTCAATTCCGTGTGTCTCACAAAAATCAATCGCCTCATTCGCGCGGACATCATAAAACTCCTTGCTTGCCCCAAATACGGACTGCGAAGCGTCTACATTATAGTTCAATTTGCCAAAAATAATTTTATCAACGAAACTAATTTTTTCTAATATTTTATTTAAATCCTGTTCAACAATGTTTGGCGTCGGATATGGTTCCATGCTTATCCAAGTATTTAATCCGCTATCATGAAGACGTCTGAGGGCGGTAATCCTCTCTTCGTACGGCGCTGTAAATGGTTCGTACCCCTTCCTAAACCCGCCATCTAACGAAACCAATGTGATGCCATATTCATTCCTTCTGCCGTATTTTTCAACATCGATCAAATTATCCGGATATATACCTTTTGTCAGAACTGTGCAACGAATATCGTCGCGATTAAATCGTTCAATAATCTTCAAAGACAATCCCGACACTTCCGGATATTTATACATAAACGGATCAGTTGTGAAACACAGATGCACAAACCTAATTTTGTCTTTGTATTTTGGTATTTCTTTATCCAACAACTCAAGCGCGTTGGAAACTATTTTTGGTTTAATCCAATCTTCATATCCCTTGATAACGCCACAGCGTTTTTTCATCATCATGGCATAACAAGGAAAACGGCAACCATGCGCGCAACCCTCAACATGATTAACACAAAAATCAGCGTATTCTACGTCGCTCTTGTATAGTAGCGATTTACGTTTTATAGCAAGCATGAGAATCTATAAAAGCACATCGGTAGTATACCACAAAAAACAACCAGTTGGAATATTATCCTAAACAATATTAAAAAT
>CAYSQU010000158.1:0-1774 GCA_964433365.1 uncultured Gammaproteobacteria bacterium | reverse complement strand
CGCCCCAAACGGCATTGCGTCTGTTCCAGTAGACCGCTAACAAAATTAAAGCCGTAATCCCTAAAATTATCCAAATGGTGCTAATCATAGTTTATCATTTTTACTCAAGCGTTTTTTCACCGCGTCTTGGAACCCTTTACTATTCAACAGCTCACTATTTCTTTTGTTCGCTTCCTCGTCATCAATAAAAGCTACCAAAAACGCAAGACAAGTTTTAATGTTTGCAATCATCTTTTCGTCTTCAATATAGCGCAAACCATCATTAAGGGCCTTTTCTATCACTTCCTTTGGATACGGCAATAATGATTGAGGGTAAACAGCAGCCGGATATTTTTTCATTGTCTCTTGCCCTACCCTTTCTAAAACTTTTCCGTACTCGTGGGTTATAGTTTCTATCTTTTGTAATTCCTTTGGATTTAGCATTTGTTTTATCGCGTGCATACCAACTTTATCAACCGAAATATCGCGAGCTTCCTCGCCGTGTTCTTTGATATATTCTCGCAATGCCTTGTTCGTCTCACCCTCCAAAACGATTTTAAGCCCTTCTAAATCTTTGGCATTTTCAATTGTATCTAAAACAATGCTTAAAACCATTTTGGAACTTTCCCATGCTTCAATTGCCGTTCTGATATAAAAAGGAAAAACAAACTCCCAAATGGTCTTGGTTGGAATAACACCTAAAATCATTTTCTTTGCCCTCACTCTCTCTGGCAAAATCTCTACAAAAACTCTTGATCCATCATCAAGTTTTAATTGAGAATATTGCCCTGCAACATAAGTTACTCTTTTCATATAATTATTCGTTAATGTTGTCCTTCATATCATCAAATAATTGCATAAGAGTATAGGCAAAAAATGTAACGGCTCCAGCTAATACAATCAAAACAAAAGATAAACCGCCGCCATGGCCCAACCAATACCAAATTTCGTAAACCGTAACGAGTAAAAGGATATAAAACGATATCCTTACTCTGTTCGCTAATTTTGTTAGATATTCCTTCTTTTTCATACCGCACTTTCAATTTGGGGCAATTTTTTCTTCTTTCGTTTGAAAAGCCCGAAAAATCTACCGATCAAGGCAATAAAGAAGAATCCATTGAGCCAGAATAATATGGCAGTTGGTGCGCCAAATTTTTGTTCAAACTCAGCATATAGCAAACTTGTCAGAATAAAACCAAATATATAAATCCAAGCCGAAGACCGATAAAGATTTTCTCGTTCTTCCTCCGACAATTTTTTCTTTATCGCGCGCCACTTGAAAGCCGCAATGAGTGCAAAAAGAAGAAAAATTGCCCCGCCAGCGTCAGAAATAAGATTGCCTGCGCCGTTCCAGCCGAAATTATAAAGCGGTAATGCTATAACTTGAAAAGAAAGTGCGCCGAGTAAAAATGTATGTGGTGAATATCCGAGAAAAGTTTCCGGCGTTGATTTCCAATAATCTTCGGAAAACGCAATTTTTGAAAATCCATACCAAAATAGCGTTATCAAGAAAAACACAACTACCCCTAAAAATTCTACAAACCCCGCTTGATACCAGACGACAAACGGCGCAGTAATTATGGCAAGCGGAGCGAGACCAAAGAAAAATACCGTTATGAAAGTAAAGAAAAATCCAATCACACTTGCCCAAATCAAGAAGCTCAAAATAAAGACCCAAATTGAAAGTATTGATTGAGCAGTAACGAAACCAACGGCGGCAATAAGGGCGGCAGGAATAAAAATGTATCTTTTCCCCGCCGATTGTCCTTTAGATTCTGCGAAGTGTTCCGCAAGA
>CAYSQU010000157.1:0-1777 GCA_964433365.1 uncultured Gammaproteobacteria bacterium | reverse complement strand
TGGCCAATCTTTTGTCATATAGTTGTGTGTCCTCCGAATATAACTTTTGAATTTTAATTTCGCCCGGCTCATAGATCACATTAACTTGATCACCGATATTCCAGCCGTAAATATCTTTGAGCCACTTGCCTTCAATAATGATGGCTGGCACCCCATATTTTCTATAACTTATGGTGCGAGTGTTTTTAATCCGGGCTTGCTGAATTTGAGTTTTAAATTTTTCTTGATTCATGGTTGTGAATTTTTTGTGTACTGTTTTGAGGACTAACTGTGGATAACTTTTTGGCTCGACCTTTGGGTATCACAAAGCCATTCTTGGTTTTTTTAAGAAGTCTTCGTGATGTAAATTTGGCAACCAGATCATTGACCCGTTGAACGGAAATGTTGTATTCCTCGGCTATCTTGCTTTGTGTCCAGCCGGTAGCTAAAAGTTGCCTGATTCTTTGGTTGCGTTTTAATTTTTCTAAGTGTGAATTCTTCATATTTTTTATAAATACAAAAACCCCATCTGTTTAATCAGATAGGGCTTTTGCCCAAATTGGGCTTATTTTAGCTAAATTGTGTGGTTTTTTCTAATTCCTCATTGCCCATGGCATTTCTTATATTTTTTACCACTGCCACAGGGACAAGGGTCATTCCGGCCGATTTTGGGTTTTTTCTCAATAGGAGCGGCGGTAAAGGTGTTGGAAGAGACAGAATTAATTTTGGCGGGAATTGTTCCGGAGACATTATTTTGACTTAAAAGACCACCACTGTCTCCAGTTTTCTGAGCGCCTTTGAATTGTAAATTCTGTTGGGCTTGTTGCTGTTCGACTGGAGTCATGCCAACCTTATAAATTGAATAAGCGACTTGTTTCTGGATATTATTTTGTAAAATAATAAACATTTGATAGGCTTCCCGTTTATATTCCACGAGGGGATCTTTTTGACCATAACCGCGCAAGCCAATGCCGGTTCTCATGTTGTCCATAGCATCAATATGTTCTACCCACAACATATCAATAGAACGGAGAAGAATCATTTTTTCCACTTCGTTGATTGGTTTTAGATTGCCGGCAGTTTTGGCTTCAGGAATATTATTTATTTTGGCTGCCAAATCATCATAAGCTTCATTGGCGAGATCAATAAGATAATTTATTAATTTGTTCCTGGCTTGAATATCAGCCACTTTATCGCTGGCAGTTTTTTGAATATCATCCATTTTTAATCTTACTTCCAAGGGGAGTGGAAAAATGGTGTCACAAACTTCATAAATTTCATCAATATTCCAAATATTTTCATCTTCGGCTTGAGTGTGAAAACTGACGACTTGCTCTATTTCATTTTCAACCATTTCCATTATGATAGCGCGGAGAGAATTTTGTTTTGGTTCATTTTCTTTTGGGGGCGGATTGTCCTTGAGAACCGGCGAATCGTCTTTGTCTGTTGTTGTTTGTAGGTTTTCGTAAATAGCTAGAATACGGTTGCGTTTTTTGTAAACAACTTCACGGTGTTTATTAATAACATCATCATAATCAAGCAAGTGTTTTCTGATATCAAAGTTATGCCCCTCAACCTTTTTTTGAGCAGACTCTAAAGCGTTGGAAATCATTTTATGCTCGATCGGCATGTCATCGGGAATTTTTAAGGTGTTCATAATAGTTTTAATTCTATCGGAACCAAAAATGCGCATTAAATCATCTTCGGTGGAAACATAGAAACGAGATTCACCGGGATCGCCTTGGCGGCCAGAACGGCCTCGTAACTGATTATCGATCCGACGGGATTCATGCCGTTC
>CAYSQU010000156.1:0-1796 GCA_964433365.1 uncultured Gammaproteobacteria bacterium | reverse complement strand
ATTTTCTGGCTAATGTATAAAAGCCAAGAACCGGGCGACGCCCCCAAGTCCAAAACTCTATCCCCTGCTTTGAATAATTTAAACTTTTTATCAACCTCTTGCAGTTTATAAACCGATCTAGCTGGATAGCCCTCTTCCTTGGCTTTTTTAGTGTAAAAATTTTCTTTGCTTAAATGGTATCGCATAATTTTGCTTTTATCCAATATATACTATTTTTACTAAAAATAAAAACAAGGTTCCAAAACCCCGTATTCTTTGCGAGAGATTCTTCGCCTGCTGGCTCAGAATAACAGCAAGCATGCAAGTCCTACAATTATTGATTATTCAGTTTCTCTTGGATAATTCGCTTAACATCTTCAATTTTCACTCTTTCTTGTTGCATTGTGTCGCGGTCGCGAAGGGTGATGGTGTTGTCTTGCAAAGTGTCAAAGTCAATGGTCAGGCAATATGGCGTGCCTATTTCGTCTTGAGAAAAATAGCGCTTGCCGATATTGCCCCGGTCGTCCCAGCTGGTCATAAAATCGTTTTTTAGTATCTCAAATACCTCTCTTGCTTTTGCCACAAGCTCGGGCTTGTTTGCTAACAACGGAAACACCGCAACTTGATATGGAGCTAATCGCGGCTTTAATTTCAAAACACTCCTGTCCCCTTCCTCGCTATACGCATCGCACAACACAGCCAACATTATTCTACCCACCCCGGAAGACGCCTCAATAATATGAGGTATGTATGTCTCGTTAGTCCGAGCGTCGGTATATGATAAATCCTGCTTGGAAAATTTGCTATGCTGGGTCAAATCATAATCGCCCCGCGCGTGAATGCCTTCTATTTCGGAAAAGCCAAACGGAAAATTATACTCAATGTCATAGGCCTCTTTGGCGTAAAAAACCAAATTTTCGTGCTGATGCCACTTTAAGTTTTCCTGAGATAGCCCTAATTTCAAATACCACTGCCACCTAAATTGCCTTAATTTTTCATATTCTTGCATTTCCTCTTCTGGCGAGCAAAAATATTGCATTTCCATTTGCTCAAACTCGCGAGTTCTAAAAATAAACTGCCGGGCGGTTATTTCATTTCTGAACGCCTTGCCGATTTGCGCTATGCCAAAAGGAATTTTCGTTCTTGATGAGTCCAAAACATTTTTAAAATTTAAATAAATGCCCTGACAGGTCTCGCCGCGCAAATAAGAGGGCTCTTTTTGCCAGTTCTCGGTAAAATTACCCAAGTTTGATTTAACTAATAAATTAAATTTTTTGACATCAGTAAAGTCGCCTTTTTCTTGGCACTCAGGACAAATAATGTTATTTTTATTTTTATTAAAAATCTCAGCGATTTCTTGCTCGGACATTTTTTCATCGGCTTTAATCCCGATTTTTTCAAGCAAATGGTCAACCCTTAAACGCGAATGGCATTTTTTGCACTCAGCTAATGGGTCGGAAAATCCCGCGACATGGCCCGAGGCCTCCCAGGTCTTGGGATGCATAAAAATACAAGAATCAAGCCCAACAATATCTTCTCTTTCCTGGACAAATGATTTCCACCAGGCCTTTTTAATGTTATTGGCTAATTCAACGCCCAAAGGACCCAAATCATAAACAGCCGCAAACCCGCCATAAATTTCTGACGAAGGAAAAACAAAACCTCTCCTCTTACAAAGCGATATTATTTTTTCCATTGATGTTGGCATAGTTATTATTGAGGTGTTGTTGTTGTGGCAGTTTGCGCTTTCTGGGCAAAAGATATATCAAGGGCTTTGGCTCTCTCTGATAATATCTCGCTGGTAAAGGCGTCCTGGG
>CAYSQU010000155.1:0-1807 GCA_964433365.1 uncultured Gammaproteobacteria bacterium | reverse complement strand
TCAATACCACTGACCCAAATTATTACAAATGGACGCAGTGGATATTTTTGCAAATGTTCAAACGCGGGCTGGCTTATGAATCAAACGAGCCGATCAACTGGTGTCCATCGTGCAAAACCGGACTCGCGAACGAGGATTTGGAGGATGGCAAATGCGAGCGTTGCGGGTCAGTGGTAGAACAAAAGCCAATGAGACAGTGGGTTTTGAAAATTACGGACTATGCCGAGCGTTTGCTCAAGGACTTGGATTTGTTGGACAAATGGCCAGAGCCGATCAAAGAAATGCAAAGGAATTGGATAGGAAAATCAAGTGGGGCATTAGTAAGGTTTGCAGTGCGGAATGTACGAACTACGAAAGACTACGAAAATACGAACTACGAAATTGAGGTGTTTACAACCAGGCCAGATACTCTATTTGGAGCTACGTATGTTGTGGTGGCGCCAGAACATTCGGCAATTTTCAATTTTCAATTTTCAATTTTCAATTTTGATGAAGTGAAAGAATACATTGAAAAGGCAAAAAACAAAACTGCGTTAGAGCGCATGGTAGAATGGGAAAAAGTTCCGACACAAAGTCGGGATGCTCGATTTTCTGGCCAAATCGGAGATTTGGAGAAAATCGGCAAAAAAACCGGCGTAGAGCTTGAAGGCATCAAAGCAATCAATCCGGCAAATGGCGAGGAACTGCCAATTTTTGTGGCAGATTATGTTTTGGGCAATTATGGCACTGGCGCGATTATGGCTGTGCCAGCACATGATGAGAGGGATTTTGAATTCGCGAAGAAGTATGATTTGCCGATTAAGCAAGTGGTGGCGCCTTTTTTTACCTCGTTAGATAGTAAAGACGCTCCGAGAGCCGACAAAAAAACAGTTAGAAGAAAAAATGTTTATGTTTTTGTAAAACATTGGGACGAGGACAAATATCTGTGTTTAAATTGGGAGAAGTTTAATTGGCATTCAGGAATTATTGGTGGAGTTGATGGTGGAGAGAGTTTTATAGAAGCGGGAGAAAGAGAAATACAAGAAGAAACGGGATATAAAAACATTAAGTTTGTTCGTAATTTGGGCGTGGAATTTCAACAAAATTATTTTGCCGCTCATAAAGATGAAAATCGTTGGGCCGATGGTCAAGGTTTGTTATTTCAGTTGGTTGACGGTGGGCGAAAGGAATTAGACATTGAACATACAAAAAATCACACACTCACTTGGATTGAAGGCAAAGACATGAAGGAATTTATAAATATCACCAATTTTATCTACATGTGGGATATTCTTAATGGAAAAAGTGAGTGTTTTGAAGAAGATGGTGTGGTTATAAATTCTGGATTTTTGAATGATTTAAAAACTCCAAAAGCTAAAGGGAAAATGATTGCTTGGTTGGAAGAAAAAGGAGTGGGCAAACGTCAGGTGCAATATAAACTCCGCGATTGGGTGTTTTCTCGTCAGCGTTACTGGGGCGAGCCGATTCCGTTGGTGCGATGTGAGAAATGTAGTTGGGTCCCAGTACCAGAGAGTGAGTTACCACTCAAACTTCCAAAAGTCAAACATTATGAGCCATCAGGCACTGGTGAGTCGCCGCTGGCGAATATTGCGAAGTGGGTAAATACCAAATGCCCGGTGTGCGGCGGGCCAGCAAAGAGGGAGACCAACACAATGCCGCAGTGGGCTGGGAGTTGTTGGTACCACCTTGCATATTGCATGAAACATGAAACCATTAAAACATTAAAACATAAAAGCAAATATTAATGGGATAAAGAACGAATTGATTACTGGAATCCAGTTGACCTTTATGTTGGTGGGGCAGAGCA
>CAYSQU010000154.1:0-1830 GCA_964433365.1 uncultured Gammaproteobacteria bacterium | reverse complement strand
GCGCCTTCGCTTGAGCCAGCGCCAACAATCGTGTGCAGTTCGTCAATAAATAAAATAATTTTGCCATGGGCATCAATCACTTCTTTTAAAACTGCCTTGAAACGTTCTTCAAATTCACCTCTAAACTTGGTTCCGGCGACAAGCGAGCCAATGTCAAGCGACATAATTTCCTTGTCTTTCAGGCCTTCTGGCACATCGCCATTCACAATTCGTTGAGCAAGCCCTTCAACAATGGCTGTTTTACCAACTCCCGGCTCGCCTATAAGCACTGGATTATTTTTTGTTCTGCGAGATAATACCTGCATTACCCGGCGCACTTCATCATCACGGCCAATTACCGGGTCAAGTTTTTCCTTGCGCGCAAGTTCAGTCAAATTTTTTCCATATTTTTCTAATGCTTGATATTTGCTTTCCGGCTCCGGCGAATCAACTTTTTGCGTTCCTCGCACTTGAACTAAAATTTTCAAGACATCATTATATTGCACTGCTTGGTGAGACAGTACGTCGCTGACAGGATTTTTGTTTGTTAAAAAAGCCAATAACAAATGCTCCACGCTAATATATTCATCACCCATTTTTTTGGCCTCGTTCCCCGCGTTTTGCAAAATATACATCATTGCTTGACCCATCAAAATTTGGCCCAGCCCGCCTTGTTGCATATTGCCAAATTGTTTGGGCAGTTTATCAACCATTTTTTGCGCTTCCTCGCGGAGTTCTATCAAATTAGCATTCATTTTTTTTAAAACAGAAACAACAACGCCCTCTTCTTGCGCGAGCAGGGAAGCAAACAAATGCGGCGGCTCAACTTGCGGCTGGCCGTTTTCATTGGCGATTTGCGAGGCAGTTTGTAGGGCCTCTTGGGATTTGTGGGTAAAGTTTTGTGGGTTCATAAAAATAAAGATACTAATATACTAATGGTACGAATGATACTAATGCTATACTAATTTTTACTAAGCAAGCATTCGTATAGCATTCGTATGATTAGTAATTCGTATATTGGTATTTATTATTAATTGTTTGCTCCCATTATCACTCTATAGGTAGGAGTGCTAATATTATAACATCTTGTAAAATTTTGTCAAATGTGGTAAGTTATATGGGTATTTTAGCATATTTATGCAAATTTTGGGAGTTAGAATTGACGAAGTGACAAAACAACATGCGCTGGAAAAATCGTTGGAATTTTTGCATTCTGACAAGTCGCATAAAATTTTCACGCCAAATCCCGAAATGGTAGTTGACGCGCAGCGCGACCCTTCGTTCGGAGCTGTGTTGAATGAGAGTGATCTAAACCTCTGCGATGGATTCGGATTGTGGTTGGCCACAGGACGGCGCGCGGAACGCATCACCGGCGTAGATTTCATGTTGGATTTGTGCGTGCTGGCCGAAAAAGAGAACAGGAGTGTTTACTTGCTGGGGTCGTGGAGTGACGAAGTTGTCAAAAAGACAGCGCAAGTTTTGCAAGAAAAGTTTCCGTGTTTAAGAATAGTGGGTCATAATGTAGGTGTAAAGATTGAAAGATCAAAAGATTGTAAGATTACGTATGATACAGACAAAAATGAGGAAATAATGTATGATATAATAACAAAAGCGCCAGATATATTGTTTGTTGCATTTGGACACTTGAAACAAGAAAAATGGATTGATAAAAACTTACGCGACTTGCCGAGTGTAAAAATTGCGATGGGTGTGGGTGGGGCGTTTGATTTTATTTCTGGGCATGTAAAACGCGCGCCGAGATTCATGCGGAAGATGGGGTTGGAGTGGATGTGGAGATTGGTGAGAGAACCATGGAGAGTGGGGAGAATATTGAAGGCCACTTTGTCTTTT
>CAYSQU010000153.1:0-1881 GCA_964433365.1 uncultured Gammaproteobacteria bacterium | reverse complement strand
CGTGCATAAATGGATCGGTATAACCGCATCTTTGAATTCGGAAAAATTGAAGTACTGTTGTAGTTGTTGTTTAATCATAAATATTTATAGATGTCATGCTGGCCAACGGTTACAAATGTTATACAGCCGTCTTCTTGTCTTTCAAAAATCGCTCGGTACTTACCGGAAATCGAAATCGACCACAGTCCCGACAGTGCGCCACGCAGGCGATGTAACCGAAGCGACGGGTAAAACTGATCTTGCTTAAACAATTCAATCTTAATCGCCGTCATCTTGGCGATTTCCAGCGGCAATTTGCGCAACCGACGCTGAAACCTTAGTGAATATTCAATTTTTCTTTCCATAATAAATATCCATTAGCGACACCGAATTAGCGTCCACGCACTTTCCGGTGCGATGTTCTCTGCGTGCAGCCCTGACATCCGCCAATAATTCTTTTTCGGGCAAAAGATCACTGTCTTCTGCCAGTAGATGTTTGACATAACCGCTAAGCGACTTAAAGCCCTCACGCTTCGCCTTTTGCGCTGACGCCTCTTTTAACCCGCGCGGCAAAGAAATGGTGAGAATTTCACGCATACAACAAACATTATTTATTATATGCCCATTGTAATACAATTGTAATACAGAGTCAAGGTTCATATGTCGTTGATTAATTTTCCATTGTCATCTTCACATTCAAAATCCTCGTCAAAATCGCGCCAAAAATCAATTCCCTCGCAATCAAGGAGCACGCGCTGAAACAAATTGAACGGCGCAAATTTGTATTTTTCCGATTTGATCATCCCACGCGCCTCCGCAATCCACGCCGCTTCATAAGCCGACTTGTCCTTCAACTCTTTTACTCGACCCCTGACCATTTCCTCAACATAATTACAATAATTATCTTTCCATTCCCTGTTCTTTTTCCCCTCCTTGCTCGCCATCACTCGCTCATGCACTCTTTTTTCAATCACCAAACTATCCAGCTCTGTGCGCGCCGCATCTGCCTTCGCGTCCCAATCAAAAAACTTTTCATCATGCTCACTTAGTAACTTTGCCAAAAGAAAATCAGACTCCTCTTGCTCGTTGTTTGGAGAATAGTAAAAACACTCACACTCCTCGAGCGCCATGCGCGCGTAGTCGCGCTCTTCTGCGGTTTTTGCCTCTTGAAGCAGCTTTCGCAATTTTTCCACCGCTTCTTTTGTCCCGGCATGTTCCAGATTACCCAGCTTGTCCATGAACGCCTTGGACGGCACTTTTACCTTTTTTTTTCCCATACGTTTTTAAAACTCATTTTATTTTTTTAACAAGTTTTGGTTATTGAATTATATTTACATTGTAATAAGCCGCGTGGCAAACAACAAGAAAAATGTTATCCCGACTCGTCAAGAATTTTTCAAACTCCGTTTCTCCCTCGCAAAACAAAAAAATCTTGTCGAGCCTGGTCGACAAAACATAAGTAACGTCCCTACTCTCACGTCTTCACCGCCGTCAATACCGCCGCGCGCGATCAGTCCGCGAATCAGCCAACGCCATATGTCTAATTTCCCTCAAACTATGACATTTCTATTTCCCGTTGACAGAAAAACCCTTTAACTTGAAATAATTCAAGTATGGTGCTAATGTGAAAACAAGTATGCGTACATGCTTGGATAAGATCAGCATCACCCGCACGTCAATTCCATATTCTGGCAATGTAATCAAGTTCTTTGCCGGCGTAGCTCAATTGGCAGAGTGTCGGTCTCCAAAACCGAAAGTTGCAGGTTCAAACCCTGTCGCCGGCGCCACAGGTCAGTTTCAACAAAAACTGACCTTTTTATTTGATCCCGACAAACAACAAATAAAATTCCGTCAGCCGGATCAGATCCTGAATAATTAAATATTCAGTAGTTTGATGGTTAT
>CAYSQU010000152.1:0-1920 GCA_964433365.1 uncultured Gammaproteobacteria bacterium | reverse complement strand
TCAAATCTTTTTGGAGCAAAACTTGGTCTGTCGTTTCCGCCACCTTGGGCTTTGAAACAATTACTGCAAAAAACAGGCCTGTCTCCGCTTGGTCTGAATGGTACTTGGCAAGCGTCACCGCATTTGCCGCAAACTGCCGGAAACATTTGTTTTGGACCGTCGCTTCGTCCGCCAAAACTTCTTCCACCACCAAACCCGCCTCTACCGCCACGATCTCCACCACGATCCCCACGGTCTCCACCGCTAAACTTGTTAAAGTTACCCATATTTTTAAGTTATTTAAATAAGCGTGCAACTGGGGACAGTATATCATGTTTGGAATAAAAGTCAATAGTGTGGTATTATTAAGCCATGCAGGTACCATATAGAAAACCCGGCAAATTCAGCCAGATCAAATCCGACCCACTAATGACACAGGTCAAATTTGCCGAACTTGAGACAAAATTAAAGAAATTAAAACAAATTCGCCCGGAAGCGGCCAAAGAAGTTGCCCGTTTGGCCGAGCTGGGAGATTTTTCGGAAAACGTGGAGTATCAATTGGCCAAAGGGCGCTTGCGGGGAATTAATAGCGGGATTTTGAAGTTAGAGAGACAACTCAATGATGCAGAAATTATTACGCCAAATAAAAAAACCGATACCGTGCAAATCGGCCACACAGTCACGATTGAGTGCGGAGGTAAATTAAAAACCTATCAAATACTAGGTTCATCAGAAACCAAGCCGGAAAAGGGGATTATCTCTCACAATTCGCCCATTGGCTCCATGCTTTTGGGGCATAAAGTGGGAGAGGTGGTGAAGATAAAAGTGGGTGAGAAAGATGTCGTGTACAAAATAATAAAAATAATTTTCTTAACTACTTAACACCAACATTCAAAATACCCAACTTTTCAAACAATACTATCGCACTAAAGAACCCAAAGAATACGAATATAATGACAATCATAATTTTTCTAAATAAATTCGGTCGGAATACTTTGGGCAGACTTTTGTGGTTAAGCCATGCCACCAAACCAATATGAACAAACATAGCAAAAGCGTTAATCACCGCTCCTAAAATAATCAGAGTTTTGGGCTCGTAGATATTACACAAAAATAACACGATTCCAAACACGATTTGCGCCCAAACAAAAAAATAGTAAATTTTAGAAAGATTGATTGCGCCATCCGCATTCTTTTTTAATTTAGCAATCGCGACATTTTCAGCCATGATTCGGCTAGTAGAATCCATTATACCCAACTGGGTTTGAAAAAGCATAACAGAGATCACCAGCAAAAATAACACTCCAAAAATAGGGAGTAAACCCTGTCCGATCATTCGCCCCTCGTTGATAACAAAATTTATTCCCTCAGAATTACCGCTTAGTCCAAAAGTGGTGGAAAAAGATAAGAGCATTAAGAGCGCCATGGAGACACTACCGATAATCAAGAAAACAATGAGATGTTCTAAATTGATTCTTTTCCACCATAATTTAAAACGAGAAATATTTTCTTCGTTTATAACACAATCTTCACCGGTTAATTTAATTTTCTGTTTCTCCTGACTATGAAAAAGCCCGACTATTTTTTGAGAGTATTTCCCCATTCCATAACCTTTTTCTTTAATATAGATTGACTGGGTTAAATTAAGATTACCGCCGGCCCCGGAATAAGCAAATGCCGCTAAAAAAGTCGCGAGGCCTATGCCTGGTGGTAAAAACCAGAAATTATTGCCATGCCCAATCAGGCCGCCAAGCAAAGCGTTCCAATCGGCTTTTGAACTTAAAATTATCACCAAAATAAAAATAAAAGGCACGCCAATTAGAATTATGGTTTTGGTTATTTTTTCCATCATGCCGTATACAGTTTTACCAACACTAAGAACTATGCCGATAATAATTAGCATTATTATGGCTATCCATTTAAAATTGGCAATTCCCAAAA
>CAYSQU010000151.1:0-2014 GCA_964433365.1 uncultured Gammaproteobacteria bacterium | reverse complement strand
ATTGAAAATTCGCCGACAACTTCTGTAATAAAAACCTAAACAGCGCCTCCACGTCCTCCATTAGAATTACAAAGTCGGCGTTCGTCCTATACCACTCCACCATCATAAACTCCGGCTCGTGCGTCCCGCCAAGCGACTCATAATCCCGATAACATTTGCAAACAGAAAAAATTTTATCCCAGCCAGTGGCCAGCATTTTTTTCATCGTGTACTCTGGCGAGGTGTGGAGATAACGGGCAAACTCTTTACCCGTCTCATCATGGACACTTACTTTCATTGGTGATAAATACGGCTCTTGCCCGGGCAGTTTAACAATGTTCGGAGTATCCACTTCCGTAAAGCCCTGCGACCAAAAAAATTCCCGCAACAGCTTGATTATTTCAAAGCGGAGTTGAAGATTTTGTTTGTTTTTGATTAGGTGTTGAAGATGCGACATATTGTGGCTATATTTTGCACTAAAAATGATTGAGAGTCAAGGACACAATCGCCAACACAAAACCGCCCACTGCCATTAATCCAAAATTTTGGACTAAAAGCAGTTGGGGCGGTTTCGCGTGAAGTCCACCCGCAACTACCGGCCAAACAGCCGCCTGATCGCTGAAAGTAGCCCCCTCTTCGGCGGTGCCCCGGCTGTCTCCGCAACCTCATTTTGTTTGTCTCCAGCGCCACACCTGCTCAACAAACGTCTTTTCTCGCAAGATTTCGTTGCTTTGTCAAAGCAGGTCATCACCATACCGTTCATTCTGTGTCTGCCGCGCGTCCCGCAACCAGTACACTCCGCTTCAACAACACATCTGTTGTTCTCGTCAACAAAACAAGAATTTATTGCGTGCAGTTGTTTCGTTGGACACTTCTTCAATTGACAAAGAGACATAAATGTCCCTATCACAACCTTGCTGTCCGCGGTTGTCTCTGTCCTCTTTTGTTCTTTCATCGCCGTTCCTCCTTGCTTTGTAGTTGTAATTATAGTTAAACATGGAATTGTCCTGCCGTCAATAACAAAAACAGCTGTGCATATACTTGCCCTTGATTTATTTTGCTGGACTTGATATACTATTAACTACTATAATATATCGCGGGATAGAGCAGTTGGCAGCTCGCAGGGCCCATAACCCTGAGGTCGCGGGTTCGAGTCCCGCTCCCGCAACAATTTATGCGGTAGTAGTTCAGTTGGTAGAACGTCTCCTTGCCAAGGAGAAGGTCGCCGGTTCGAATCCGGTCTGCCGCTCGGGGTTTAACCCCAAGGGTTAAGAAATAAATCTGAACCCTACTGTATGGCAAAAATCCGCTTTTAGCGGATTTTTGTTTTTCGTAATTTCGTACTCTTTTCGTAGTTCGTACGTACTTAAAACTCTAAAAAATTTCTCCAGTGATTATACACGCCCAACGTGGCGAATAAATCGCGGCGATTGTAGCGCGCGATGTTCACAAATTCTTTATTTTTAAAAAGTCCGGCAACATCATCTCCCTGTACCCCGCCGATTTTTGGACTTTCAATTCCAAACGCCCGACAATACAAATGCAAACTGCCTTTGCGCTGGCTGGCGCCGTAAAAACTTAATTGGTCTAACAAATCAATATGCTTCGCGTTAAATCTCTGGCTTGATAAATACCGGTTAGACATCAAATCCTTTGTCGGACGGATGAGATGAACAGCCGAACGGACAAATAAATATGGCACATCAAATCCCCGACCGTTAAAACTAACGAATTCTTGATATTTATTCGCCAATTCCCAAAACTTTTCCAACATTTCTTTTTCGCCCATTGAGCGGTACTTGAATCCATCTTCCTCAAATTCATGCTTCTCGCCCGGCGCCTGAAAATACACGGCGCCAATTTTAGTTTCTGAATCCAAAACGCCAATAGCGACAATTTCTCCGGTCAAAGGTGAAAAACCAAGGCCTTCTTTTATATCTTTCAAAGCCACTTCATACTCGCCATCGCTTTTCGCCTCCCGCTTTATCCACCGCGTCAAAACCGACTGGGTGGTTTCGTCCAACTCGTCATAATT
>CAYSQU010000150.1:0-2022 GCA_964433365.1 uncultured Gammaproteobacteria bacterium | reverse complement strand
ATCTTAAAGTCATCCCATTTCATATTTATTGTTTAAGATAGGACATAATTATTATATCTTTTCCGAAACAATTATTCAAGCGGCGACTGTGGATAACTCTAAATTAATTTTTATCTGCGCCACACTGTTCAATAAATTGCTTTATGCTTGGTACCCCACAAAAATACTCCCAACAGCTATAATATTAAATCCTGCATTTTGTAATTCATTATACCTATGCTGCAATATCCTTCTCCCGTCCATTATAAGTGGACGAGCCGGACTTTGCAATAACAAGTCACCAAGCCCCCTAAACTGCGGCCAATCGGCGGCGATAATTACCACATCAGCGCTTTCAATCGCCTCCGCTTCGCTTTTGAAATATTTGATTTGCTGTGAAGCCGGAAGCATTGTTTCAAACCAGTATAAAGCGGCTGGGTCGTAACAACGGACTTCTCCAACCTGTTGTTCAACCAAATGATTTACAATATTTATTGATGGAGAATTGCGAATATCGTTGGTGTCTTGTTTAAAAGCCAAACCCAGCAAAGCGACTTTTTTGCCTGCCCAATTTAAACCCGCGTCTTTTTCAGCACGGCCAAGAAAAATTTCTAATTGCCTTTTGTTTGCCAAATATGTTTCATTAACAATAGTTGCGTTCTGGCCGGCTGTCTGCAGTTGGTGCGTTAATGAGCGAGCGTCTTTGATAAAACAGCTTCCTCCAGCGTATAAGCTATCATAAAAACCCCATCCGCCGATACGCGGGTCAGTAGTTAAAATTTTTCTGATATTTTCAAAACCCAAATGCGAAAATGTCTCGCAAGAACGTCCGATCACGTCAAAACACACGGCCAATTTATTAAATAAATAAAAATTCGCCAAAAGCTTGCCAGCCGCGGCTTCTTTTGGATTGACTTCAATATATTTAATGGTTGCGGAATTAGAAAAGCACTGATAAATTTGACGCATAATTTCAAAGTCCTTTTCATTCCACGCGCCGACAACAACCCTATCTGGACGAATTGAGCCCTCAATCGCCTTGCCTTCCACAAGAAATTCCGGGTTTGAGACAACTCCAAAATTTTTCACTCCCGCTTTCTCCATCACTTCTTGTGTTCTATCCACCATCTCAATCGGCACAGTGCTTTTGTTCACTATAACTATATATTTGGTTTGCTTTCCACCATTTCTCTGACACAACGCGTTGGACAACTTTTCCGCGGCACTAAAATAAAAACTTAAATCACTCTCACCCGTCTCCCCTATTTCAGGAGTCGGCAGACACATAAACACCGCGTCGCAATCATCTAAAAATTTCTCCACTTTGCCATAGTCAGTCGTAAATTCAACGCGCTCTTTATTGCGGATCAACAAATCACCCAGACCATCTTCAAAAAGGCAGGACTGGATAGTATCGCGGTCGCCGGAACTTAACAACTTAATTTTTCTCTCATCAATATCAAAAACAAGCGTCTGGTGGCCACTATCCGCCGATACCGCGGCCGAGCACGCGCCAACAAAACCGGAGCCGATGTAGAGGATGTTCATAAGGTAAATGAAGATTACAATGCCTATTTTACTCTATTTTTATAAAAAACGCAACCCCCATTGACAAAACCGTAAAAACATGCTATAGTTAGCTATTGACCATTGAAAAGTCAATCATTGAAACACAATTCAAGTGGAGGACAAACATGAACGGCTTGGCGATAATTTTCGTGGTGGCAGGCGCGGTCGCGTTCGCCTTCCACAACATTCTTTCTAGTTTTTTTCAACGTGGAGAGTGGAAAAACAAATCCGCGCTCCTTACAACTCTCAACCTGTTAGTGGCAAGTGTCCTACTGTTTATTTCTTCATTTGCCACAGACGGACCGCAACTCTTAGACGGCTGGCTGTTTCCTGTACTTGCGACCGGCTTACTAAACATCGGAATAATGTATGCCAAAACGCGAGCAAGGGCGCTTGAAGAAGTGTCTTTGGTTACTCCTATTGACTCAACCACGCCGGCAATCGTGATCATTACCGCAATGATCATCGTTGGGG
>CAYSQU010000149.1:0-2038 GCA_964433365.1 uncultured Gammaproteobacteria bacterium | reverse complement strand
CCTCAATGGTTTGCCTATTGGCTTTATTTATGAGATTAGAATGTGAAAGCTTGTTGTCTTTAGCGTAATCCACGAGAGTAAGAATTTTTTTGCCCTCCAAATACGCCAATCGTTTGTGATAACTATTAGTAAGCGCCCTTCCAACTATTTCTTCCATAATCGCGGTCGCGCCTTTCGCGTCAAATTCTTTAAACGCCTCATAGTAACTTTTTCTATCAATAAATTTTATATTTATCGGAACAAATCCTTCTCGTGTCAATAAATAATTATTGATGACGCGCCCAATACGGCCATTACCATCAATAAATGGATGGGTATATTCAAAGGTGAGGTGTAATTTCGCTATACGTTTAATAACGTTTTCTTGACTTGCCGCGTTGTACTCTGCAAGCATTTTCTCAAGACGGTCTACAACCTCTTTTGGATTGGGGGCAATGTGACTGCCTACGCGGACATATTCATTATCTTTCCTAAATCTTCCGGCAACATCGTCGCGGATATTTGAAATCAACATTTTATGAAGAAACAAAATCATTTCAAGATTGAGTTCCTGCTCTTTGGATTTTTTATCTATATATGACACGACTCGCGCGAGATTCTTGGCTTCAAACATTTCTCTTTCAGAAATAAATCTATCCAAATCAATTTGCAAAAGAATTTTTTCTGTCTCTTCAAGAGTAAGCGTGCTGTTTTCTATGGCGTTGGAATTGTACACCTGCTCCGCGACTTCAGTTTCAGCGATTAACTTAATAAGCGCCTCTTTACCCATAGACGCTTTATAGTATCTTTCGCGAAGAAAATTTATTTTACTGAAGACACCAAGTATTTTAGTCATACATTACAATTATACACCTTTTTCACGATTTTGTCAAGAAAACAGTGAAAAACAACAAAAAAAACACCTTTTTCACTGTTTTGACATTGGAGGACTTTCTACAAAAAAATCCAGAGTTTAAATAACAGGCGGTTCTGGAATAATCGGTGGGATAGCAAACAAATCCTCAGGAAGCCACTTGTATTTTTTGATGTTTTGAAAATTTTCATCAGGCATGTTGTCTTTTTCAACTGTCCCGCCAACTAACGCGTCAACGCCAACGTCCATTCTGTCAAAATTAACATTATCCAAATACAACATTCCATTTCTCAAACTAATGCCATTTAGCGAGCGCGAGCCGGATTCATAATCAGTGCTCCACGCGATACGGCTGTCTTTAATTGTTGTTTGCGAGTCATTAAGTAAAAGCATATTTTGCGGACGGGCGGCGTCCAAAAACGCGCAATTTTCAATATTCAAATTTGTATTTGACGCGCGAACAACCCCGGTATCTCCGGGCAACGTACCTTGCGTAAAATTACCTTTGCGCAAATACGCGAATTTAAGATCGCCAACAGCTCCTGATTTAAAATCCAAACGCCCCCAATAATCTTCGCCGACCGACTCAATATTCACTGGCGCTGACTCGGTTCCGGAAACAATTAACTTGCCAAAAATATCAATGCCGGAACCCGATTTCATTTTTAAGTTCGTACCGGAATTTACAGTCAACGTAACGCCAACAGGCACGGTCAACGAGCCGCCAATTTCATAATCGCCATTTGCCAAAGTGGTGTCGCTTGGCAATGACACAATCTCCAAATTAATTGTGTCTTTATTATTGCCGGTTAAAACATTATTCGCAAGCGATGGCAGATGATATGTCGCCACAACCGGCCCGTCCGGCCCAAGAAAATTTTTAAATTGGTTTCCGGAAATTTCAGAATAAATTTTCTGTCCGTCATTCTGGCCAAAATTTTTAATCGCCATCCACCCCGCGTTGAACTCACTGTTTTTAACTGTCGTGGACGCTGACTTGCCAATTTGCGTTTCAGTCCAAACAACAGCGCTGTATTGCTGGTCATTCGCGCCGATAAATGAATCGTAAAAAGTTGAGTGGTCAATTTCCACCGCGCCGGCGATGTTGCGGATAACTTGCGATATATTTTTTAAGCTGTACACCCAATTGCCTTGTTTTTTAAATTCAGACCCGCCATAATAAAA
>CAYSQU010000148.1:0-2039 GCA_964433365.1 uncultured Gammaproteobacteria bacterium | reverse complement strand
TGTTCTGGCGTCGGCTCGCCTTTATTTTTACACTGATTTGCAGACCAAGAACAACTGAGGTTGGCTATACATTTTGGCTCACATTCATTTTTTATCTTCTCTGGCGTTGAACAATCAAGACCAGCCACAAGGTCTTCACAAGACAGAATAACTTCACACTTTTTTTCATCATAAAATTCCACATCAGGCATTGAAAAACCTGTGTCATTAGTATAAACAATATCTTTTTCAAAGTCACATTGATTTAGTACGCACTTCCTGTCTTCTTTACATATTTCCTGCCCTTTAAGCAAAGCATCAAAATTTGTCTCGGAGCATTCCTTGGCAAATTTTTCTTCCGACTTATACGCAACATGGGACTCATCTGTTTTACAGACGCCATTTTCACCTATCGCTTTATATTGACAAACACAATAATATGAAACCGCCGCGTAGCTATCGGTTGGAAAAAATAGAAAGAATAATATCAACAAAAGTACAACTTTTTTAAAACTCATAAATATACAATTAATTACATCGTCTGTTGTACCACTTGCGAGGCGTATTTCAAGAGTTCTCTGTCTTTTTCTCCCTGGCCGTCGGCAGTGAATAACAAATAATTGGTGATTAAGTCATTAAATGCTTTTTCAGCGGTCGCGCTGTCCTTACCTCTATACCAGTTTTCCGCGTTCAGCACCTGCGACGCGAATGGCGCTATGGCCGCGTTTTCTTTTTGGTCATTGATTTGAGAGCGCAAAGGCGTCGGATGTGTGGTCGCCTCGCAGTATTTCTTGATATTTTCCGGTTTTAACATAAACATTATAAAATCCCAGGCCTCGTTTTGGTGTTTGGATTTTTTCACCACTGTTTCCAACCAATAATTGGCAACGTTCGCTGGCGCCTTTTCATTCAATTGCAACATTGGCATTACTTCAATGTTTAATTGTGGAGCGCGCGACTTGATTTTTGGATAATCATACGCAAAGCCAAAATAAAACATCGCCTTGCCTCGCGTGAACGCCTCTATCGCGTCTCCCATTTTGTCATTCCACGCGTAGACCTCTTTTGTGCGCTGAGCAAAATCAGTATAAAAACGCAGGGCCGTTGCCGCGGGGTGCTTGGCGCCGGCCTCATCAATGCCATTCGCGAAATAAACATATCCGCCTTGCGCCATTTTTACTCCGCTCTGCATCATCAACAGAGACAAAATATCAAACGCGCGCGGTATATTTTTGGAAGCGCCCAAAGCCGCGCCCGACTGGATTATGTCGCCCTTGTCATTAAAACGGGTGCCTGCCTTTACCGCCTTCATAAACTCGTCCCATGTTTTTGGAAGTTCCGACACTCCGGCCTGGTCTAACAAATCGCGGTTGTAATAAATCGCCATTGTGTCCATTGCTATTGGCAAACCGTAAATTTTCCCGCCGATAACCGCGTCATTGTAGACAGTGCTGACAAAATTTGACTTTACGGCGCCGACTGACGGCATGCTTTTTGTCTCGGCTGTAACAATTGTCTGTTGTGAAAACTGTCCACCCTTTACGGTAACGCTGGAGACCTTAACGTTGACCGGCATTTCCGCCAATTTACTCTGATACCTTCTGATATCGCGCGCGTTGATTGACACAATGTCCGGCGCGATATCTTCCGCAAGCGCGTTGGTGAACATTTTATCAAATTCATCCACTCTGACCTGTTTTATGTTCACTGTTACATAAGAGCGAACTTTCTTATACTCCTCCGCGAACTTTTCCAATTGCGTCGTATCATTAAAAACAGTCCAGTAATTCAACGCTACCGGCTTTATCGCTGCCTGCTCTTCCGCGCTAAGGCCCTTGCAGCCGAAGCCCATGATTGCTAAAACAAGCAGTGTACTTAAGAGGAAGGTAATTTTTTTGAACATAGCGGACCAATTTCTAATTTTTAATTTATAATTTGTAATCAATTTTTAA
The DNA here is from genome assembly GCA_964433365.1 of uncultured Gammaproteobacteria bacterium. Lineage (GTDB taxonomy): Bacteria > Patescibacteriota > Patescibacteriia > Magasanikbacterales > UBA922 > CAYSQU01. Next base: position 108 of record CAYSQU010000148.1, on the reverse strand, counting down.
TGATTTAATTTCAAGTTACCATTAAAAATTTATAAATTGAAAATTGAATAAAAATTACAAATTACAAATTAAAAATTTCACTGGAACGTTGAGAACACAAACCCCACA
>CAYSQU010000147.1:0-2041 GCA_964433365.1 uncultured Gammaproteobacteria bacterium | reverse complement strand
ATATTTAAGCAGTGTTGATATTATAAGTCAGATTAAAAATCATGTCAAATGTTTACCATGTACCCAACGCGGTACTTGGTTGACAAATCTTGTTACAATTGCAGCAATTAGGGTTACCTTTCGGGTTTCGTTCTCGTGTATACTGGTTAGATAGTATTTATCTAACCAATACATATGAGACGAAACACACAAGAGGAGACCATTATGCTCAAAAAGAACATCATTGACCGCTGCATAGCCAGAAATATGCTCTGTAAAGACGGGGCAAAACTGTTGCTGATGCATCCAAATGCGTTTTCTCGCTTGAAGAGCAGGTATATTGAAGATGGCATATCTGCTCTTGTGCCAAGAAAACCAGGGCCAAAAGATGGAAAGATGGCTGTCAATCGGACACCGGAGGATATTGAGGATATTGTGGTGGCATTATCACTGCGTTATCCATATTATGGTCCAATGCCCCTGTCGGACGAGCTGGAAAAACAGACCGGCATAATATTAAACAGCGCAACCATTTGGCGAATATTGAAAAGAACCAAAACCAGATATACCAGAGAATACAAACGTTGGAAACAAGAGCCAAAATTGTATTGTCTTGAAACACCGGGCATTGAACTGCAAATGGACGCATGCTATCCGTATGGACGCGATCGTAAAATAGCTGAATTTGATGCAATCGACGACTGCTCAAGATATGTCTATGGCAAGATTTATGATGTTGAGAACGACCATAATGCGATTGATTTTGTAAAGAACTTAATTAACAATGTTCCGTTCAGAATACAGAGAATTAGGGTAGATAATCGTTACGGCCTGCAATTCAGATCATTCTGTGAATACATTGGCCTTGAGGTAATCTACAATGACCCATACACCCCCAAACAGAACGGCAAAATTGAGAGATTCCACAAAACAGTAAAAAGAGAGTTGTTCTGGAGACACTGCTCTTTTCAGGACAACACAGAACTATTACAATACAAGCTTACCCAATACTTGAAACACTACAATTATCAAAGAAAACACGGCGGCTACGGAATGAATCGTCTCACACCAGTGCAAAAGATTGCGATATCCACCCTAAACAACTTTTCATTATCATTGATTTATCCACAGAAGGTAGCTTTAACTGTGCAACAGTACAACTGTTGACAATTTCTAAAATATGGTATAATGTATTTATCATTATGGATGAGCAATTAGTTAAAAAGCCGTGGTATAAAACAGTCGGAGGAATCGCGTTTCTTTCTGTCTTGTCTGTCATTTTGTTTGTAATCCTGACGTTCGCGGGATTTTTTATTTTTTATTCAATCCGGCTTAAATTCGGCGATGCCAGTAAGCTATCTAAAGAATTTACACAAACGCAAACAGGTACAGCGATCACCGACACCATTTTGGAAAAATTAACTAAGGTGGAAAAGCCGGAACAGTATATCCGACAATACAACGCGGTTTTGGGAGATGAAAAGGCGCCAGTTACAATTATTGAATTTATTGATTTTGAGTGTGCTTATTCCCGCGAAGCGTATTCGGTTATAAAGTCAATCGCGCGAAAATACGATTCAGTTGTTCGCCTGGCTTTTAAACATTTGCCATTGGAAGAAGCGCATCCGGACGCTTTGGTCGCGGCCAACGCGGCGGCTTGCGCCAAAGAACAGGGAAAATTTTGGGAATATCATGATTTGCTTTTTGAGAAGCAAAAATTGGATTCAGCGTCATTGTTAGAAGACGCGCGAGAGCTTGGTTTGAATATAGATAGATTTAATCTCTGTTTGACAGACAGTAAGTTTCAAAAAGATATTGACACTGATTTGATGGACGTGGCTAAATTGGATTTAAAAGGCACGCCTACGTATATTGTCAACGGGTATAAAATTGAGGGCACGCTTACAAGTGAATTGTGGGATAGGGTGATTTTGGAATTATTACAAAAGCCGTAGAGACGCGTTGCAACGCGTCTCTACAAAACCAAATTATATGTTTGTAAAATACACAAAATTTACTTTTTTATCAATTGTCTTGTTCGCGCTTCTTGTTCCTCAATTTA
>CAYSQU010000146.1:0-2042 GCA_964433365.1 uncultured Gammaproteobacteria bacterium | reverse complement strand
GGTGGACATAGATGAGAGATTGAATAGTTATAATGTTATAAAGTTGTAATATTGAAAGTTACGAACTACAAAATTTTGATAAAACCTGAAATCAACCGCGAGATATCCATCGTTAATAAATACCACTCATCAAATTTGTCTTTGGTGATATACTGTAATTCCAGTGCTGGATACAACATTGACCTGACTTCAGCGCTTGATCCTTTGGCGATAAATAAAAAATTTATAAATTCTTTGTTTGTTCTTCTCTCAAAACCCTCAGCAATATTATTCATTATTGAAATTGACGCTCTCTGTAACTGATCCCTAAAACTGTAATCTCTACAATAATTTAAAGTTTTATAAATATCAATCGTCAAACCTTTTGCCTTCTGCCACGCGATGATATCCTCAAATTTAGTTATTACCATAATTCGCAGAACTTTACAACTTTATAACATTAAAACTTTATAACTTTCAACTTCGTCTAATGCACTTCGCTCGCCTTCAAGCCAACCCATTCGCCCACCACCTCTTTAATATGCGCGACAGTAATCTCCGGCACAACAGAGTCGGGCATGCCCGGCATAGCCGAGCGAAGCCGGGCGGCGCCGTGAAGAAGAGCGGCCGCATGATGATATGTTCCGCCTTGGACGTTCACCATTGCGGCGGCTTCGTCCATTATATCAATCGCCTTGTCCGGCAAATGGCGATTTTTGATGTATTCTTCGGAAAAACGCGCCGCGGCAGTAATTGCCTCGTCAGTAAATTTCACTTTGTGAAAATCCTCGTAGCTTTTTTTAACGCCTTGCAGAATTTTGACTGTCTCTGCCACGCTGGGTTCGTCAATTAAAATAATTTGAAAACGGCGCTCCATGCTTTCGTCCGGCTTGACTAACTCTGTGTATTCTTTCTGCGTGGTTGCGCCAATGAGCTGTAAGTCTCCGCGCGAGAGAGACGGTTTGAGAATATCAGAAAAACCAACAGCGCCTTCCGTGCCTTTTGTTTGCATCACTGTGTGAAATTCGTCAATAAAAAGAATAATCGTGCGGTTGGAAGCGCGAATTTCTTCAATTACATGCTTCACACGCTCTTCAAATTCGCCCCTATACTTTGTGCCAGCCAAAAGTTCTGACACACGTAAAGATAAGACACGCTTATTCTTCAAAACATCAGGCACATCGCCAGTGGCAATCAGTTGAGCGAGCCCCTCCACAATCGCGGTTTTTCCAACGCCCGGCGGACCAGCCATAATCACGTTATTTTTCGTGCGTCGCGTCAAAACCTGCGTTACTCGCATAATTTCGGTTTCGCGTCCGATTACAGAATCCAATTTTCCATCCTTTGCCATTTTAGTTAAATCAATGGTGAACGTGTCCAAGTCGCGTGTGCCGTGAATACTCGCGCCACGTTTCTTAAACATAAAAAACGTTACCCCAACAATCACAAGAATAACGCCTACCCAACGTAATACTTCAAAAAATGTATAATCCATATGGTCTTATTTTATCATATATCTAATAAGCGGGCAACACATACTTTTTGAATGAGACGCTATTTTCGTCGCGATTGGCATAAACACTAATATGTTCAAAACGGATAAATGTCTCATCAAGCTTTACTTTGCGGACATAACAATAATATTCGGCCGCGCGGTGGATGCGCTGGATTTTTTCCCAATTAGTGGCGTATTCGGCAAAACCATCATCGCGGGTTCTGGTTTTGACTTCTATAAAACACAAGACACGACCAAGACGTGGGTCGCTTCCCCACGCGATTATATCCACCTCGCCTCTGCGAGTGACAAAATTGCGCTCTATGATTTCATAGCCCTGACGAACTAAAAAAAGGCAAGATTGCTCCTCGCCCCAATCGCCGAATTCACGCTTGGCTGTTTTAGTCATGCTTAAATAAAATAAGTCCCTTATGGTACGGCCCGGCAACAAATTCCTCCTGCACAACAAGGCCCTTGCCCCGCGCCCATTTTTTTATTTCATCAAAATTCACTAACTTGTCTTTTGGCGGAGCAAATGGCAATGAGTCGCGCGCCCAATCAACAACGA
>CAYSQU010000145.1:1767-2042 GCA_964433365.1 uncultured Gammaproteobacteria bacterium | reverse complement strand
TTACCGGCTATTTGCGCACAAAATTTGATCAAGCAAAACAGGCAACGCAGAAGTTGGAGCAGGTGGTGTATGAAGTAAGTATAAGAGAATAAAATACCCTCCGATTTATCGAAGGGGTTAGTTTAGAATGGGTGCCGGCAGGTTGGGTGCGCCGGCGGCACGAAGGAGAGCTGTGGGTTTCATGGTCAGATTGGGCACTTTATAGCTTTCTACGCATCGTGTCCTTTATATCAACAGACGACTTACTTCCTTCAACCACTCGCTGGGTAACGATC
>CAYSQU010000145.1:0-1757 GCA_964433365.1 uncultured Gammaproteobacteria bacterium | reverse complement strand
AGGTATATTATCTGTCCTCCTTGATCACTGTTTTTTTCGTTTGTGACGACCGTAAAAACAACGCCTATAATTGATCCTCTCCTGTGTGCCCATCTCCTTGCAAGAGCCATATTTACACCGCCGATTTCTCTGTGGTTCACCACCACTTGAGATCCTTCTTTCATTGTTGTCTCCTTGTAAAGGGCAATTTTTTCCAACTCCCATCCACCGCGGACGGAAACCGGAAAGAATTTGGTTAGAGTATAAGATAAAAAAAATGATTTGTCAAGTTAGCCAAAACGAGTTAAAATATAGTGGATATGAAGCAATTTATAAAACGACTCGCGCCAAAGGGAATAAAAAACCTTTATCACTTACTTTGCGCTTGGTATGGCGCGGTTAAGTATCATTATCCATCGGAAGAAATGTTGGTGATTGGCGTAACTGGCACAACTGGCAAGTCATCGGTAATACATTTTTTGCGTCAGGTTTTGGAATCAGCCGGGTACAAAGTTGGTTCCCTTTCAACAGTTGATTTTTATGTTGCCGGCGAGACAAAAATGAATGACCAGAAAATGACCATGCTTGGCAAAACGCAGATTCAAAAATATCTGCGTGAAATGGCGGACGCTGGTTGCGATATCGCGATTTTGGAAACAACGTCAGAAGGGTATTTGCAGTCCCGCCATAGGTTTATAAATTATGACACAATTGTCTTGACTGGTCTTTATCCAGAGCATATTGAGGCGCATGGGGGATTTGAGAATTACAAAAAGGCGAAGTTGGGGATATTTGAGTATGTCGCGAGTCAAAAAGGTAGAGACGCATTGCAATGCGTCTGTACAAAGTCCTTAAAGTCAGTGAAGACAGCGATTGTGAATGGGGATAGTGAGTACGCGAATGAGTTTTTGAGTTTTGGGTTTGACAAGAAAATTTTGTTTAGAATGAACACAGATACGCAGATTGACGCGAATGCACAGATCACTGATCACAGATCACTGATCACTCATCTCTTATCTCAAAAACACTCTGTTGATTCTTCCGGCCTTCATTTTTTTCTTAATGACACTCAATTTGACGCGCCACTCTACGGCGAATACAACATTATGAACTTGCTGGCAGTGATTGCAGTCGCGCGAGAATTGGATATCAGTTGGTCAGTGATTCAAAAGGCGATTGCTAATATCAAATCAGCGCCTGGAAGAATTGAGTTTATTAAAGAAGCAGAAACGCTTGGCTTCAAAGTGATTGTTGATTACGCGTATGAGCCAAAGGCATTGGAAGGTCTATATAAGGTGGTGGACTTGCTTAAACCAAAGCGCGTGATACACGTTTGTGGTTCAACCGGCGGCGGGCGGGACAAAGGCAGGCGAGCGCCGATTGGAGAGTTGGTTGGTCAGAAAGCCGATGTAGTTATTGTCACAAATGAGGACCCGTATGATGAAGATCCTGTGGAGATAATCAAACAGGTGTCAGCTGGCGCGCAAAAAGTTGGAAAGATGTTGGACAAAAATTTGTTTGAAATTTTAGACAGACGCGAGGCGATCGCAAAGGCGATTGGTTTGGCGAAAAAAGGCGATTTAGTTTTGGTCACGGGGAAGGGGAGCGAGCAAGCCATGTGCGTTGGCGGTGGAAAGATGGTGGCATGGGATGATAGAGGAATTGTGAAAGAAATTTTACAGAAATTAAACAGAAATTAAACAGAAATTATGATACAGTTGAAGGAGCAAGAGAGGATTATCGCGACGGTCAGGCGATATGGTCTGACATATTTTTGG
>CAYSQU010000144.1:0-2087 GCA_964433365.1 uncultured Gammaproteobacteria bacterium | reverse complement strand
CACGGCGTTTGCCATGCCAGTATCAACAGCATACATTTTCTTGAATGCTTTTTGCGTAGTTTTAAGAGAATAGGAAAACTGTGGCAAATCAAAAAGCAAAAACGCGTCCTTAAAATATTCAATATAATTCACTGCTGTCTGATGCGACAAATTATAAGTCCTGCTCAACGCGGCCACGGACAGTATCTTGGCTGAGTTGCTAAACAAAAACACACCCATTTTTTCCAGAACATCTTTATCGCGGACATCATATCTCGCCACTATGTCTTTTTGCACGATGTCATTATAATACTGCTTCAATAATTCCAAATTATCGCTCAAAACCGCTTCCGGAAATCCGCCTATCTTTAAGTACTCACCGAAATGCTTTGATAGCGCGCCCGACTTTAGCATCACATCTTTCTCGTCCGCAATTTCTACATTATGAAAACTCAAATATTCTAAAAAAGATAGTGGTAAAAGCTGGTAAGACAAGTGTCTGCCGGATAAAAGCGTGGACAACTCCGAGCTTAACAATTTGGAAGACGAACCAGTAATAAAAATCTTGTATTGCTCGCTGTCACGCAATTTCCGCACGGCCGTCTCCCAATTTTTTATGCTTTGAATTTCGTCAAAAAACAAAAACTTCGGCACTCCGCCAAAATACTCTGTGTATGTCTCAACTAATTCCTCAATCATCTGCGGATAATTGTTTTCCACGAAAAACGGATCCTCAAAGTTAACATACAGCCACCGGCCGCTGTCTTTCACTTTCCGCACTATCAGTTTCAAAACAGATGACTTGCCACTGCGTCGTGGTCCGACTATATCAACCACCTCTTTGCTTTTTATATCCACTTTATCTGTCAAAACACGCGAAAAAAGCTGACCTGATTCAGCTGATTTCAACCAAAAATCTATCACTTTTACCAACTGTTCTTTGCTTGTATTAGCCATATTTTAAAGCATAAATTATTATGTATAAGTATAGTTTAACATAAATTGAGATTATTGTCAAGTATACCTGTGGATAAAAAAACCGATTAGCTCTTGCCAAACGGTTTTTATCACTTCAAAACTTTATGAACTTTGGTGTAGATAAAATTCAGCAACCAAACGGTTTTATTGATTTAAACTACTCCTATTTTTTGAAGAAGTTTCCCTATTTCACTTTCATCTTCAATATAAACTACACTGGTAAACTCCACCATATCTTCTTCATTCACTTGATTGGTGCTACAATCACTAAAATAATGCACTTTAGCTTCTACTTTACAAACTGGTTTTCCATTCAATATTGACACCCTAACAAACACATCAACATCACCACCTGTTACTTTACTACCTGATAGATGTCCAGAACATCCTAAAATATCATTAGCATCTTGCCCATTATCCCAATCATACTTCAAACCCAGTTCACTTTTCACAAAATAATCACTATTGCAGTGAGTAATTACAAATCTATTTGGCAAAAAAGGGAATTCTTGTAAAAGTCTTGCGTAATCGTCGCCAGAAAAATTTGCTTTATGATCCTTCAAATTAGTTCTAAATTCTTTACTATCAGTTTCATCTAATTTTTTGCCCTTCCAAATGGAACGAAACTTGACCTCAACCGCCTCATTATCGTTTTTATACATTTCTGTTGATAATCCACCACCATTTTCTTTAGTCATATATTTTATGATCTAATTAATAAATAAAATTTTGTAAATGTAATTACTGTCAATCTCTCAGCCCACCTATCATACCCCCCCCCGACGCCTTGTGTCAAATTGAGGTGTAGATAACAAAAGACGAGGCAATGCCTCGTCTCTACTTACAACTTCACAGCTTTATGAACTTTATAACTTTACAAACTTTCTAACTCCGTTTAATACATCCCACCCCCGCCTTCGCAAAAGCTACGGCGGGCAGGCATTCCACCCATTTTTAATACATTCCTCCCATACCTCCACCCATTGGCGGCATTCCATGCTCATGCTCTTCTTTCTTTGGCATATCAGTTACAACCGCCTCGGTGGTCAAGAACATACCAGCGATTGAGACAGCGTTTTGAAGAGCTGAACGAGTGACTTTTGTTGGGTCAATAATACCGGCAGAAACCA
>CAYSQU010000143.1:0-2103 GCA_964433365.1 uncultured Gammaproteobacteria bacterium | reverse complement strand
CACGCCTTCGTCAATTGCCGAACTCATTGTAATTGGTTTGAATATTGAGCCGGGCTCGTATGGCGTGAACACCGCTGTGTTGTTATACACACTGCCTGACTCAACTTTGCCATATTCATTCGGGTCAAAATCCGGCAAACTGCACATTGCGCGAATCGCGCCGGTGTCCGGCTCAATCACAATCAAAGCGGCTGTCCGCGCGCCATATTCCTTCATGCCCTGCCGCAAACGTTCGCATGCATGGTATTGTATGGAACGATCAATAGTCAAAAGCAAATCCGCGCCATTTTCCGCTTGTTTAAATGTCCAGCCGGCCAAAGGAATCCATCCGCCGGCGGCGCTCTTCGCCCCCTCCATAAATCCTCCGCTCCCCGCCAGCTCCTTTTGCCAATACCCCTCTATGCCATAACGGCCAATATCATTACCTTTATCATCCTGCCCGACAAACCCAATAATATTAGAAGCCAACTCGCCTTCCGGATAAAAACGAAATTGCTTGCGCACGAACCCGATGCCGAGTAATTTCATTGCTTTCAATTTTTCAATAACCGCTTCTTCAACTTTTTTTTCTATGGGTTCGTATGGGTCGGTGCGCTTATTTAATTGCAAGAATACCTCTAATTTTTTCTTGTCATCATATTTAAAAACTTCGGCCAATTTATTCGCGACTTTGTTTGCTTCCTCATCGTTTGTTATTTGCCGAGTATCCGCGAAGACCAAAAATAAATCGTGATTCATGGCCAATGGAAATTCCTCCCGCGTTCTTGAGTCCTGAAAAAGAACCAAACCGCGCTTTGGAAACAAATCATCATATACCTCGCGAGAGCCGGCGGCAAGCGCGACATAGTACCCGTGTTGTAAAATCATTAAAATAAAAAGCCGGACGATTACCAAACCGCCCAGCAACAAAAAAACCGCCCAAACACAGCGCAGTCGGGTTTCTTTAGTTGTGCCCACGCGGTTTTGGTAGCTATTCATCATGTTTTACTAAATCTTTTTTTGCCGACCAACGCGTTTTTCAGCCGTCTCTTCTGAAATCAGCTTATCCTTCACCAATTGCTTGAGTGAGTTCTCCATTGTACTCATGCCATCTTTGGCACCTGTCTGCATGGCGCTGGCAATTTGCGCTATATTATTTTCTCTGATCAAATTTGAGACCGCAGGTGTGTTAACTAAAATCTCGCGCGCGACCGTGCGCGTACCGTCAATCGCCGGTAAAAGTTGTTGAGCTACTATTCCGCGCAAGACAGCGGAAAGCTGGATCAAAATCTGCTTTTGTTTTGGCCCCTCAAAAACATCAACGATGCGTTCCACTGCTTCGGCCGCGTTTGAGGTGTGCAGAGTTGAAAAGACAAGGTGGCCTGTTTCCGCAGCTGTCAAAACCGTGGCAATCGTCTCCGGGTCGCGCATTTCGCCAACGACAATGACATTCGGGTCCTGGCGCAAGACGTGTTTGAGCGCGGCCGCGAATGACTTGGTATCCGCCCCGACCTCGCGCTGTTCAATCAAACATTTTTTATCCTCAAACACAAATTCAATCGGGTCTTCAATAGTTATAATATGCGCTTTACGCGTTTTGTTTATTTCTTCAACCATTGAAGCGATGGTCGTTGATTTGCCATGCCCAGTCGGACCAACAACTAACACCAACCCGTCCATTAGATTTATAAATCCGCGCAAAGCCGGCTCAAAACGCAGATCATCAGGCGTTGGGATATCTTTTGGAATCAAACGCGCGGCCATGCCAATTTTTCCCTCCTGCTGATGGATATTCACGCGAAAACGAACGCCCTTATATTCATAACCCATATCTAACTCTAAATTGTCTTGATAGGCCTTTTTCTGATCAGCCGTCAACAAAGACAAAATCGCCGTCTCGGCCTCTTTTTCCGGCAAGCGACTGTCTTCAACTTCTTTTAACTCGCCCTCAACGCGAATTAATGGCATCTCCCCCGCCACCAAATGCAGGTCCGACGCCTTAGCATCTATTGCTTCGTCAAAGTATGACTTGATTGGTTTCATAAAATTACGGATTATGTTTTTGTCGCAATTACTGAACGCAGCGCGAACCTTTTTCGAACGAAAATCGCTCGAATGATTCCG
>CAYSQU010000142.1:0-2105 GCA_964433365.1 uncultured Gammaproteobacteria bacterium | reverse complement strand
GTCCAAAGACGTCTGATCTATTAGATTTTCAAGTTGCTTGATTAAGGCATCTTCCCGGATATAACCGCACTTGCATTCTTTGTTATTGAATCGGGTGCAGCCGTAATAGACATAGCGGTGAATATTGCCGTTTTGTTGTTTTTTAATTTTTTCATCCGCCGTAATGCCCGAACCGCACAATCCGCACTTCATTAATTTGGTAAAGGCGAATTCCTGATTATATACTCTGACTGTCTGGCTGGTGATTTTATCTTGCACCAAGTCAAATAAATCCTTGCTAATGATTGGCTCTTGTTTACCCTGATACCAAGTATTTCCGCTGATGGGATATTCGAATGTGCCGTAATAGAAGTGGTTCTTGAGAATTATATAGACATTGCTTAGTGTTAACGGCTTTCCGCTTTTGGTCACAAACCCGGCCTCATTTTTTAGCCAGTAGAACAGTTTTCGTCCGCTGTAGTTTTCGTAGGCCACTTTTTCAAACATCTTTTTAATAACCGGCGCGCGCTTGGGATCAATTCGGCACTGGCATTTTTTATCAACGTGTTTTTCGTTAAGATACCCGGTCGGCGCCACGCCCGGCCGCCAGCCCATCTCGCATCTTGTCCGCAGGCCGCGCTTGACGTTGATCGCTTTGTTGTCGTTTTCAAGCTTTGCTTGCGAACCCAGGATCATCAGGAGAAACTTTTCATTGGGATTGTTGGTAAATTTTTGCCCGTAGGTCCGTATTTCATGGAGCAGTTTTTGGTCTATGAGATCAACTATTGATCCCAAGTCTCCGGCGTTTCGGCTTAATCGGTCCGGCGCCCAAGTGAGGATCGCGTTAAACTTGCCCTCGCGCACCTCGGCTATCATTTGATTAAATATTGGACGCTGGCCGACTTCTTTGGAAGAATGAGATTCGCGTTTAATATCGACTATGCGAAGATTATCCCGCTCAGCCAGTGCCGTCATCTCTTTGACTTGAGATTCTATGGATAGGGCCTGTTTATCCTCGGCTTCGGTGGATTTTCGGGCGTAGAGGCAGTATTTAAGCTCGGGCGCGACTGCTACAGGGGATTGAGAATTCCTAATTTGCGCTGTTGTTTGTTCCATATTTGTATTGATTGGTTAATGGTATATTCGACCTTTCAATACAAGGGATGACGCAACGGCTCAAGGGAGTCCAGGACGGGTGGAGTAGATAAGAAGTAGATAACTAAACTTCCCAAAATGCCAGTTTTGAGCTATTATCATATCAAAGTAACAATTTAATTGCCTAAACCCGTCATTTCCGGCGGGCATGGCATAAAGACCAGTAACGAATAAAGAACCCATCGCAGGGTCGTCGTTACTGGTCATACCGGGAAACTGGTATGAGTGGCTTCGGTCACTACCTGTGGTGGGCTTTTTGTTTAAAAAATCTTTTCACGGGTAAAAATAAAATTATGAAAAAATGTCCATATTGCGCAGAAGAGATTCAAGAGGAAGCAATTATTTGTAAGCATTGTAAAAAAGACTTAAGGAAACAAGAAGACACGCAGGAGATTGAACTTACAGGTAAAAAATATAAAAAAAATTTAATCTATTCTGTTTTGGCAATCCTTTTCGGATCTGTACTCGTTATTATCGGGGGCGCAAATGAATCGTCGGGCGCAATGGTTTTTGGATCGTTAATAGCATTCGTGGGACTCATTCAACTTCTCCATACAAAATATTTAATTTGGTGGCATCATAAGTAAAATTAAATTTATGGCAATTATTATTTCACAAAACGGCCAAAACGCTAAAAAGGTGGACAAGTCAATCTTAGGACGAGTAGACTTATTGGCCAATTCATCTAGTCCGCCGCGCCGGAAACTGGCCATCCAATATTTTAAGGTTCGCTCGCTGAACGGGCACATCTTAGCCAGCTGCTTATCTAGGATTGGTTTTATCCAGCGATACTTCTCTTCTTTGGTTGAGCTGGGCATAGTTTTTGGCAGATGCCCTTAGGTTACCAGAGAGTGCAATATGTATGTGCACATTACCAGATTTTGTTGACATATATTCTTTTTATGGTATAGTTATATAAACATAAAACCCACTTAAAAGTGGCAAAATTATGAGAAAAATATTTAAAGTAG
>CAYSQU010000141.1:0-2120 GCA_964433365.1 uncultured Gammaproteobacteria bacterium | reverse complement strand
AGAAACCACGGGAGATAGATGCGTTATGGTTTTTAGAGACCGTAACAGCCCAACTTTTATTTATTGACAGAAAATTAAAACAAAATTATGACCCCAAACCTTAACGAATCCACCCTCGCCGAACAACCCGTCATAGATTGGCTCAAAGAAATGGGCTATGATTATGAATTTGGGCCGGATTTGGCGCCGGGCGGCGCTTTGCAGGAGAGAGACAGCTTTAGAGAAGTGATATTGAAACCGCGGTTGATTCGGTCGCTCAAACGGCTGAACCCGGAATATGCCGACGCGGTGATAGAAGATGCCATTGCCAAAATTTTGGCGGTGGAGCATCCGAATTTGGAAATTGCCAACAAAGAAATTCATAAAATGTTGCTGGAAGGCGTGAAAGTGGAAGCAATAGACGCTTTGGGCGAACGTCGCGGGGTGTCATTGAGGGTGTTTGATTTTGAAAGCCCGATGAACAATGAATTTTTGGTGGTCAATCAATTCGCGGTGCAGGGCTTGGAAAAAGTCCGTCGTCCGGATGTTGTGGTGTTTATAAATGGTTTGCCTGTGGCAGTGTTTGAATTGAAAAGTCCGACCAGTGGAAGCGGCACGATTCGTTCCGCGTATAATCAACTGCGAGAATACCAAAAAGACATCTTTGACATTTTTAAGTATAATCAGATTTTAGCTGTCAGCGACTTATTGCAGGCGCGACATGGTACAATTAGTTCCGCGTGGGAGTGGTTCTCGGTTTGGAAAGGAATTGAGGATGAAAATGAGAAAAACGAGGGCGTTTCTGAGTTAGAGTTATTAGTCAAAGGTATTTTTCATAAAACGCGCTTGTTGGACATTATTGAAAATTTTATTATTTTTGAAGCAGACAGTGAAAATGACACGGCCAAGTTTACCAAAAAGATGTGTTTGTATCATCAGTATTATGGAGTGAACAAAGCAGTCAAAGAAACATTGCGCGCCAGCCGGCCGAGGGGGAATAAAAAAATTGGCGTGTTTTGGCACACGCAGGGTAGCGGTAAGTCATTGTCTATGGTGTTTTACGCAAATAAAGTCAAAAAGATGGCTGACTTGCAAAGTCCGACCTTTGTATTTTTGACTGACAGAAATGATTTAGATAATCAATTGTATAAGACATTTTTGCGTACAGGTTATCCTATGGCCAAACAGGCGGAGAGTGTCGCGGATTTGAAAGAGAAATTACGAACAGCCGGCGGAGAATTGATTTTTACTACTATTCAAAAATTTGAAACAAATAAAAGCGAGATGTCTGAAAAATTGTCAGAGCGTGAGAATATTATTGTGATTGCCGATGAGGCGCATCGTTCGCAGTATGCTAACTTTGCCGGCAATGTGCGCAACGCTCTGCCACTTGCTTCGTTTATGGGAATTACAGGTACGCCAGTAAGCTTGCATAATCGGGATACTCGTTTGGTTTTTGGCGAACACATCAGTGAATACCCAATCAATCGGGCGGTTGAGGATGGAGCCACGGTGCCGATTTATTATGAAGGCCGTCTGGTGCCATTGCATTTGACAAATGAGTTTATTGATGAGCAGTTTGAGGATTTGGCGGGCGAGCAGAAATTTGAGGAGAAAGAAATTTTGAAAAGAAAATGGACACATTTGGAGCAGGCCGTTGGAGCGAAAGAACGATTGAAGCTGATCGCCGAGGATATTGTGAATCATTTTAATAGTCGTGGTTTGGAAGGAAAGGCGATGGTTGTGGCAATCAGCCGGCGAGTGGCGGTGGAGATGTATAATTTGATAAAAAATATTCCGGGCGCGCCTGAAGTGGCGGTGGTGATTTCCAAGCCGGAGGATTTCGCGGGCGAAGTTCCGAGAGAGTCAGATTTGAAAGAGATCGAAAAGAAATTTAAAAATCCTAACGACGCGCTAAAGATGGTAATAGTTTGCGATATGTGGCTTACTGGTTTTGATGTGCCGCCATTACACACGATGTATATTGATAAGCCGCTTAAAAATCATACTTTGATGCAGGCGATTGCGCGAGTAAATCGCGTATTTAAAGACAAACCGGGCGGTTTGATAGTGGATTATATTGGCATCGCTGATAATCTAAAAAAGGCTTTATGCATTTACAGTTCCGATATTCAGCGTGA
>CAYSQU010000140.1:0-2126 GCA_964433365.1 uncultured Gammaproteobacteria bacterium | reverse complement strand
ATATCATGACAAATAAAATGATTGATTTATATAAAGATATTTGCAAAAAATCAAATACAATAATAAAAAGCCCGCCAAAAACGGAATAATATGGATAAATTTTTCAAAAATATGTCGCCTAACTAATTATATCCCCGCCAACTTCAATCTATAAAAACGATTTATCCACACCCAAATTTGACGCATTTAAACAAACTTGCTACACTTAATTTACAATTCAACTCCATACTTGTGGAACAGGGGTGAGAATCCCCGACTGTGCCGCAACGGTAACCGCGAACCACTCTGGGTTCATGGGAGTCCGATCTTCAATTATGGAAGCCCGCCTTCGCCCTTTCGGGGCTACGGCGTGGCGAAGCCCGAGCAGGAATTTGCGTATTTTTTACGCCAAAAAACTTTCTCTCTCGGGAAAGATTTTTATTTTATGCGACAATATTTTCAAAAACACAAATGGCACCTCATTGCGCTGTTTATGTTGTTAATAATTGCTGGAATGAGTTGGCACTTTAGTTCCATTAAAACATTAAAACTTGAAAACATTAAAACAACCACGCCAACGATTTTCGCCGTCACTCCACCGGTTACAATTTCCGAGACACAAGATACAAACAAAACTCAGACTCCAAACTCCAATAACCAAACCCCAACAAACACACCGCCAGTTACCAGTTACCAGTTACTAGTTACTAACACTTCAACCGTCTACGACGCGATGAGGGGCTCACAGCTTAACTTCAAAACCAAAACATTTGCAGGCCTTGGGGAATTCGTGGAAGAAATCGGCGGATTGAAAAATGATCGACAAAATGGCAAATACTGGGGTTATTTTATTAATGGCGAAACCGCCAAACTGGGCATATCTACACAGATAGTCAAACCCGGTGATTTAATTGAATGGAAATATGGGAACAAGGATTTTTAGAACACAGATTACACGGATTAGTGATAGATTACACAGATCACGGATGTGTGTGGTGACGATTGTGATTTTGTTGTCTGTGATATTGTGGGCAGTGCCGGCGCGGGCGGAGGAAAATATAAATATAAATTTAAGAATTGAGACGCCGAGCCAGACAATTTTAAATAAACAAATCTCCGTCCCCTATTCATGTGAAGTTACTGATAGCGCATCGGCTACTTCCACGCATGAGGGCTATAAGGCTATCTGTGTACTGCAATCCGCCCAAGAACAGGGGTTGTTGACTTATCAAACAACTAATTGGGGTTTTGCCTTCGCCATAGACGCAATCAACGACACCAATAACGCCCAAGACTGGTCAGAGACATGGCTAATTTACAACAAAAACATTGACCCAGGCAAGGGCGTAGACGGTTTTACTGTGCAGGAAAATGATAATTTACTTTTTACTTTTGGACCATGGCCAATGGAACCGTTAGAACTTGAATTGTCAACTTCCACATTTGAACTGGGACAAGCCACAACTTTATTAGCTAAATACTGGCACAATGGCAATCCGATTGCTTATGAAAACGAAGTAAATTTCATTATCAATGACGTCGTCAATAATTCAGCTTCAGGAACTTTGTCATACACTCCGGACACAGTCGGACAAAAAGAAATCTATGTAGAAGCCGCAGGCAAGACAAGAAGTGAGAAACAGACAATTAACGTCATACAGGCACCAATACAAGAACCAGAGGAACCAACCATAAACACTTACCATGTAAACGTAAATTACTTAAACGAAGAAATTTTTAATCAAGACGTCTCATCCACTTCAACTTGGTTTTTTGACAATGCGGGAAATTATTATTCCACATCAACAATCACTGCCTTGGGCGCATTAGCCGACGCATCGCGGCAAGGAAATTTCCAGATGACTATTCAAAGTGGCTGGGGGAGTTACTATGTGTCTGATATTGCCGAACACGGGGCGCAAGGTTTTGACGGCTGGATTTACAACATCAAACAACAAGACCCGGGTCCGAAAGGCATTAATGAATATCAAATGCAAAGCGGCGATAGCTTGCAGGTTTTTTACAGTGTCTGGCCGTGGAAAATGGAAAGTAATACAAGCTCTATTTATATTGGCGAAAATGTAACTTTCAAGGCGCTAAATTACGCAAGCTCAACGTGGCAAATCAGTCCGAGCACAACAATCTCT
>CAYSQU010000139.1:0-2139 GCA_964433365.1 uncultured Gammaproteobacteria bacterium | reverse complement strand
GTCCGCATATCGCGGAATTGTTTGAGTTTGTTGAACATAGAATTAAATATACTAATATACGAATAAACTAATTATACGAATGCTATACTAATTCTTACTAAACAAGCATTTGTATAGCATTAGTATCATTCGTACCATTAGTATATTGGTATATTATATCGTCAGGTTAGTTATATCATCATTTCCGGCTTTGTTCAAGAGGGGATAGAGAAGGGTGAAAAGCGCGGCAATGATGAAAGAGATGTGATATGGGTAGTAGTTGAAAGTAAAAATTAACATTAAAAAAGGCAAAATAAGCGCTCGGCTGGCGTTGTATGTCATGTCTTGTATGACAGTGATTCGGAAATAATTTTCTTTGTTAATAATTTTATATAACAACGATTGCCACGGCAACATCACAAAACGTTCCATAACGCTTCGGTAAGAATTGGCAAGAAATGTTTTGAACGCGGTGTCAGCGAGCAAACAGCCCAACCATCCGAAAAAATATAACATTGTGCCAAGCCGCAACAATTTTTTTGGATTATACTTGTCGGATAATTTGTCGGTAATAGAAATTACGACAACAGTTAAAAAAGCGGCGATTGCGGCAATGTAGCCAACCTTCTCAACAGCGCCAAAAGTGATAATCAAAAATACTGGCCAGATATTTCGTCCAATGCTGGATTCAATGGCGTATCCGGAAAAGCTTAAAAGCATATTCGCGCTTTTGCGCGCGGTAAAAATTTTAGCAATGTCTTTTAATGTAAAATCAATGGTGTGTTTACAGTCAATGGAAATAAACAATGGCAGTGTTGAAATGAGCAAAATTATTGAGCCGATTATAAAAATCAAGCCATAGCCAAAATACGCGATTATTAATCCGGCAACCATTGGAGACAGTACAGTTGACATTATAGACAAAATTGCCAGAGTGGAAAGCTGTCCGCCGACTTTTCATTCATCTCTTTATTACAAAAAAATTGGTGATTGCGAAGAAAATTAGGGAACATGGTGTGACAAGTTATAAAGTTTTAAAGTTATAAAGTTTGTAAAGTTGTGATTTGTGTATATATGATACTAAATTTGCGCCCTATTGACAAGGGGGGCGTTTTGTGGTATAATATATTATTACTTTCTAGTGGGCAATAACGCCTATTTGGAGGGTAAATTACAATTGAAATTTTGGAGGGTGTCATGTACGAATTGCTGGTTGAGTTGCTGGTTGCTACTGCGTTGGTGGACAAGTCGGCTCCGCTTTGCTGGCGGACGAACGAAGTACTGGGCGCAATCGAGCGTCTGGTACTGGTGGCTCGGAGTCAGTGCGCTGAGTTCGCCAAGATCGGCATTGCCGCGTTGGAGAAGCTAGGCGAACAGGGTGACCCTGAGGTTCGGGCACTGATCAAGCTGGCCGTGCTCAACGGCTATGGTGGACTGGTTTGTCAAGACAGTTTTTTGGTCGTTTTCATGAACAAGATTTAGACCTTTGAATTCATGGATTAGGGCGGAATTTGATGGTGTTTTTTTCATCAAATATCGGCCTAACCCACGAACATCTGTTTTGCGCGCTTCCGATTAGACTCGGAATTTTTGTTGTTTGATTTGTTTTCTTTTTAACTACGGTAGATCATTTCCGGTGTTTTGTAATTCAATGATTGGTGCCTTCTTTTTTGGTTGTAGAATGGGAAATAATTTTGCAAGCCTTCGTACGCTTCATTGGCAGTGCGATAGTGTTTAAGATAAATATCTTCATATTTTACAGTTCGCCACAATCGTTCGGTAAAGATGTTGTCTAAACACCTGCCTCGCCCATCCATGCTAATTTTGATTTGATTGGCTTCCAGTATATTGGTGTATTCTCGTGACGTGAATTGCGCGCCTTGGTCTGAGTTGTGGATTTCCGGCAGAGCTTGGGATAACGCGCTTTTCAAAGCGCGGGCGCAGAATTCGGTTTCCATGTTATCAGATAATTCCCAAGTAAGCACATAGCGCGAGAACCAATCCAAGATTACTGTTAAGTAGCAAAAGCTGTTTTCTAATGGGACATAGGTAATGTCTGTACTCCACACATGGTTTGGATGAGTAATTGGTAAATTTCGCAGTAGATACGGATAAATCTTGTGTCCCGGAGCAGGAATGGTGGTCTGGTGTTTGGGATAG
>CAYSQU010000138.1:0-2160 GCA_964433365.1 uncultured Gammaproteobacteria bacterium | reverse complement strand
GCGCCATAAAACAATTTAACATCATCAACCGGCTGGTCAACAAATTTCGCCTCTATTTTATTCCAAACGTCCCAAAATTGGTCAAACTTAACTTCCGGCGACCGGCTTTTGGAATACAAATTCATCACCTTAACAATCTCCACCGCGCCTTTATCATCAGTCACCAAGTCCTGAATCTGCCACACCTTGCCCAAAAACAAACCCGCGCCGAAACTCAATAAAAGCAAAGTGATGATAATAATTACTTTTGTGCGTTTAGAAAACATAAATAAAAGTGATAAGTGATCAGTGATCATCGGTTTAATTTTTATTCTTCAAAGTCGTGATGGGTCTTGATTGGGTTATGTAAATTTTGCCGCCATGCATAGCCCACTCAATATCGCACGGAAATTTGTAATGATCTTCAATTCTCTTGCACACCGTCGCCACCTCAATTATCTGTTTACCTGTCAACTTCTGCTTCTCGCCCTCTTTTCCAACATCAACCCACTCATTCGCCCCATCTTCATCTTTATTAAATTTCGTATTTCGTAATTTCGTAGCTTTCGTAGTTCGTACATTCCTAACCAGTTTTCTAGTTTGAGCGCCAACATAAATATCAACTATATTCATACCACTTTTTGAGACCACATAACTATCCGGCGTAATCTGTCCAGACACAATCGCCTCGCCGAGTCCGTAGCCGGCCTCAATAATCATCTGGTCATAATCTTCGGTTACAGGATGGACTGTAAACACAATGCCGGAAATTTCTGATTGAATCATTTTTTGAATCACAACAGCTACTGAAACATAATGATCAATCAAATTTTTCTCATGCCTGTAAAATATCGCGCGCGAAGTGAATAAAGACGACCAACATGTCCGTACTCGTTCAACAACATCCTCGCGAGTGGTGTTGAGATATGTTTCCAACTCGCCTGCCCAACTCGCAACAGCAGAGTCCTCGGCAGTGGCTGACGAGCGGACAGCCACATGCTCCGCGCCAAGCTCATCAAATGCTTTCAAAATCTCATCAGTCAGGTCTTGAGGCATTGGCGTGTCATGAATTACATCGCGCAAAACATTGCTCGCTCTGTCAACTGTGTTTGTGTCTCCCGGATCAACCTCGCCAAGGCGCGCGCGAATTTCTTCTTTTAAATTTGTTTCTTCAATAAACCTGTCAAACGCGCTGGCAAGCACCACAAAACCCGGCGGAACTTGAATTTTTGCGTTCGCCATTTCACCCAACGACGCCCCCTTGCCTCCGGCAATCGCGACGTCTTTTTTTGTGATGTGGGAGAAAAATTTTAGATGAGACATAAAAAAGTCGTAAGTTGTAAGTTATTAACCACAGGATATTGTCCCTAAATCAGCATCAACTTTCACTATGTCTCCATCTTTCACATGGCTCAAAATTTCTTCAGGCAAGCCAACTACAGACGGCTTATGATTTTCCCGCGCCGCGATTGCCACATGGGAAGTTACGCCACCATGCACCGCGAGCAACGCCTTGCTCATTTTTACAACTGCCGCGTTTGGTTTTACTTGCACCAACATTACAACATCACCTTCTTGGCAATGAGAGAATTCATCCGGATGATGCACAATGCACAACCGTCCTTCGACATGTCCGTTGTTTGCCGAAATCCCTTGAAAATTTAACATATCAATGTAATAAAAAATAATCTATTTTAGATTATTGTTATTATATCGCACCCCCTTGACAAAAGCAAGAAAATGTGATATAATATATTGTTATGGGTTTAAATGGGTAAATTCCGCTTATTTTAGCGAAATTGTCTAAAATACCATAATAATGTGAGTTATTTACAACATAAAAGACAGAGGTCCTCCTTAGCGAGTCCGTAATTTGGGCTGAAATTTAGTTCGGCGCAAGTTACGGATTCGCTACTTGAGACCGCTTTCACGTGGTGTGAGGGTGGTGGAAAGTGCAACAAGGAGGAAACGGTCATGAGAAAGACGATTCTGTTCCAGAGGCACGGAGAGCACAAGAACCAGATCCTGGTTCCGGAAGACCGCGCGCGTTGCGTGGAGACCGGACGGCAACTGGCCGAGGCCGGAGTGAAGATCGACCGCATGGTCCTCTCGCCCCTGCCCCGCGCCATCGCCACGGCTCTCGCCACTTGCGAGGGCTACGGCACCGCTGACATGCCGCTG
>CAYSQU010000137.1:0-2189 GCA_964433365.1 uncultured Gammaproteobacteria bacterium | reverse complement strand
AAAATTAGTGTATTAATATTATATCATGCATCAAAACATCATGTCAACAATGCGCGCCACCAACTTTTAAAGGCAGTTTTATTTGTGAGAAATTGAATTATCCACAACTCTAAAAAATCGGGTATTGACAATCCCGATTTTTTGTTGTAAAATGTTGACTTCCTGCTCTTTTTACAGCTCATTGGACACTTTTTAGACATTTCAGGGAGGAAGGCATGGGGCATTTGTCTAAAGCAGATAGCAGATACTTAAGAAGGCTTCGGAGATTAAGAATTTTGGAAGAGTTGAGCGAGGCAAACCTCGTTGGCCACCACAACGGGGTTACCATCGTGGCATGTGGTGACGGGGATCAATTCCCAGATGTATTCAAAAAGCACGCGGAACTTTGTCTCGCGCATAGAACGTCTTCCAGGATACACACACTTACGCTCAATGGCGGAGCGTTGCTTATTCCGCCTAACTCGCCCTTGAACGTGGGCGGCCGGGGCAGAATCCTGGTAGAAGACATCTTGGGGGCCTCCGACTCCGAGATGAAGGGCATTCGTACAGTTGTTCTGTATGGACACCTTCCTTGTGGTATGGTTGCCAAGGCAAAGCTGACGGCCTATCAGTGCATCCGGCTCCTCATTCAGGCCAAGGATGAGGTGAAGTTCGCGTCTGACGGCCAGCTGAAAGTCGCCTGTTTTTTCCACGTTGAATGGAGAAATGGTCGCAAGCGTACGTACTTCATCAGCGCCACCAAGTGGCGGAGACGAAGAACGCGGAGACCAAAGACAAAGTAGGGAGGGTACTCTGAATAAGGTGTATCGTTCATTTTTTCACCGCGGGCCTGGAGGGGACCTGCGGTGTGTTGTTTTCCGTCATTGCGAGGAGGCCTTTGCCGACGAAGCAATCTCTTAATCCATTTACAAAAAATGCAATATAAATTATAATACAATAGTCAATCTTTTATTCTTAATTTTTACTATATGCAATGCAAAAAATGCGGAGCGGAATTAACCGACAAAGAAAAATGCTGTGACTGCGGCGACTGCTGCAGCGCTTGCTGTAAGTGCGGTGAAGAGAACGCGGACGTTGAGTGCGGTTGTAGCCAAGTGATGGATTGCGACTGCGGTGGCGGATGCGGACAGTAATTTCAGAAAACACCCCACGTCATTGCGATGGAAGTTTAAACTCCGGGAGCTTTAGCCACAGCTCCCGGAGTTTTGGCGTAATCTGGCGATTTTTTGTTAAAAGTGGTACAATACCGCCATGAAAAATAACACAAAACAAACATTAAAAATATACTGGCAACACGCGATGAAATATCCGTGGCTTCTTTTATTTTGCATAATAACTGATATTTTGGCTTCTTTATCAACCGTGGTAATACCGTTGTATTTTCGCGAATTTTTTGATGTTTTGTCAATTGGAGCAAAAAATGCGGACACTGTTGATGAACTTATTAAAATTTTAGTTTTCATTGGCCTATTTTTGTTTCTTGAATTTTTCTTTTGGAGAATTTCAGCGTGGTTAAATATACCGCTTGAAACAAAGGTGATGGCCAACTTGTCGCGCACCTGTTTTAATTACATGCATAAACATTCTTTTGCTTATTTTAATAATAATTTTGTCGGGTCATTAGTGAAACGCGTCAATTGGTTTATACGCGCCTTTGAAAGTTTGGCTGATAAAATCGTATTTAATCTCCTGCCAACTTTAACCATTCTTATATTTGCCATTTCGGTTTTAATCATCAAAAATTTGACGCTCGGACTGATTATGCTGGCGTGGTTTATCATTTTTATGGTAGTTAACGCGTTATTGACGAACTACAAACTAAAATTTGACATCGCGCGCAGTAAAGCAGAGTCCGAGTCAACAGCGGTGCTGGCTGACACAATTACAAACAATGTTAATGTTAAATTATTTTGCGGATACAGTCACGAGGTATCTTTCTTCTCATCCGTAATTGAAAAAGTCAGAAAATTACGGCTTACTGCTTGGAATATTGACTGGTTGATTCATGGCACGCAAGGTTTTTTAATGTTGGTTTTGCAGGTTGGTTTGTTTTATTTTGCGATAAAATTATGGCAGAAAAATCTATTTTCTCTTGGAGATTTTGTATTACTGCAAACCTATGTCCTTTTAATTTTTGACCGCATTTGGAATTTAGGTCAGGTAATACGCCATTTGTATCAAGACCTTGC
>CAYSQU010000136.1:0-2217 GCA_964433365.1 uncultured Gammaproteobacteria bacterium | reverse complement strand
GAGTCGTTTAATCTTTCGCTTGATTTGATTTTTCAAAATGTCAGGTGTGCCAATAGGGACATCTGCGAAACTCCCATTCGTAGCGAAACTTTCAAATTTCAAAGCGAAAAATCGAAAATGCAACGAAGTTTATCTGTAAGATAAGCAGAGGAGCAGTTTCGATTTTGCAGCTGAAATTTGAAAGTTGCAGCAGAATGGAGTTTTGCAGAGGTCCCAATAATGTCATCCTTGGTTGCGCCCGTTGGCAACGGATGAGCCAGCCAAAACTTAAGACCCTTGAGACTAAAAAGATTTTTGAATTTTTTTTGATAATCACTATTCCATGCGCGGTGGAGCAAGCGATGAACATGACATTTCAGCCGAGATTGCTCTTTGACTAAAAACTCTCTATCCAAGGTTAATTCTTTGATTTCCTTGGCAAGTTCATTTTGCTTTGTTATCGTGTACGTAGGCAGTGTGTCAATCCGTTGGATCAAGACTTTTGCTGCCGCGTACGCATCCAGAGAGTCATTCTTTTCTGGGTGCGTTTCGTATTTGCGTTCCCGATCAACATAAATGGGTGACACGGTTTTTACCAATAAATTGTTAGCAAATAAATGTTTTGCCAATCGAAGGCCATAGGCGGTGGAGTCTTCAAGGCCGAAGACAAGACCAAGGCCGCTTTCAGACGCAACAAGTCGCGATTGTTTAATGAGCCGATCAAAGTCGGCACGATTGTTTTCCAGACTGATCTCGAAAAGTTTTTCTCCAAAAGCGGTGGCGCCCACCGCGGCGTGAGTATCCTTGTGAACATCCATACCGACAAAGAGCAGGCGCTCTCTCGGCATGGCCAGTGTTGGTGAACAGGCGGTGTAATGCATACGCACATTTCCGTTAGTGAATAAGCCCCGCGGGTCAACTATTTGACCAGAAGGTTTCACCACTGAAATCCCAGTGTCATAGCCTTGTCCAAAAATGGATGGCAATATTCTATTGGTTCATGGTGGTGAAGAAAGGAAACGCGCTGCAATCCCCCGAGAGTCTTAACCGGCCGATCGGCCAGAGGACAGGGTTAGGGCAAGCATTACGCCTTTCCTCTCTTCACTGTACCACAGATGATTACACTGTGTATTTTCTCACACTGGGTTGGGGGGAAGGAATTTTTGCCCGCCCTCGCTTTCCGCCGCCGCCGAATCTCGTGCCAGTGAAACTGGCGCGCCGCCTTAAAATAAATTTGTTTGAATGTTCTTGTTTCGTTTATCTGACTTTATCAGTTCGGCTACTTTTTGGCAATCCGTTATTTCTTTTGCTCCTAGTTTTATCAATTGAACATTTCCTCTTGGCTCAAATGAGAAAACTTTTGGAGATAATACCAATAAAGGAATTTCAAACTTGAGTGTGGTTTTTCCAGCGTCAAAAGTACCGCTCATTTTTCCATTTTCGTCTTTTTCGGGACCGGATTGAATCACCACCACCGCCTTTGATAAAGCACAAACAAGTTTATTCCTAATCATCGCGTTTCGAGCACTCCACGGCTCATTAGGTTTGAATTGCGAAACCAAAAGTAAATCGTTTTCCCAATTATATCTTTCTTGAATTTCTTTTTTTATAGGTGTTTGATTTATTCCGCAACTTAAAACAGCGGTGGTGGTTCCGTCACATTCCAACGCACCTAAATGTGCGTTTGTATCTACTCCTTTTGCATAGCCCGAAACAATATTATAGCCATTTTCGGCTAAATGTTTAGCTATTTTTTTCGTAGCATCTAGTCCGGCGATGTCTACATCCCGCGAGCCAACAATAGCCACATTATTAGCGTTTAATAAAGAAACATTCCCTTTGCAAAATAATACTGGCGGAGGCGCATTTTCAAATTTTTTAATGATTGATTCAGGATACTCATTATCAAATAAGGTAATTATTTTAACGCCGTTTTCTGTTAAATGATTATATTCCTTTTCTATAATTTCATCATTAAAATTTGAAAGCGAATCATAATTAATCTTTGAAAATCTACCTTTCCCAAATTCGGGAAATAAATTATAAAAATCTTTTTCATTCAAATCAAAAAGTTGGCTTAGATTTTTATTTTGAGCTTTAACACGCTCTAAAATAATATTCAGGGTTTTTGTGCCAAACCCCTCAATATTACTTAATTTGTATAATAAATATTTGTCGTCTTGCATATTATTTTTTCGTCCGCGTCTTTGTAAGCGTAAGCACATAAACATTGTTTAC
>CAYSQU010000135.1:0-2224 GCA_964433365.1 uncultured Gammaproteobacteria bacterium | reverse complement strand
TACATTCCAAATTTGGGTATGAAAATCAAGTAGCCAACAAGCGTAATAATGGCGTCAGAAATAAAAATCCACAATATTTGTTTTTGCCGATTGATGGCAACGGCTGTGTGGCCAAAGACCGCGCCCAAATAAACGCCAAACACAGCTAACGAGAGGATTTGCAGAGGTTTTCCAGCGGCTACGAAATCAGACCCTGCCACCAGACGCATCATTTTTTCCGCCAAAATCAGCGTGGCGACTAACACAGGAACAGCCATCAGCATTATTATATCAAATGATTGCTGATAATGTTTTCTAAACTCAGTTAGCAAATTGCGAGACCAGTTGAAAGCCAAGAATGGCAAAAGTATCCCCATTATCATCATCGCCAGTTGCGAATAAATATCAATCACGCGATAAGCCGCGCCATACAGGCCGACCTCGGCCTGTGGCCGGAACAAAGACAGAAGAATTATGTCGCCTTTTAGATAAATTACATTGAAAATAATAGCCAAGGCGATTGGCCACATTTTTTTTGTAATCGCGCGCCAGATTGTCCAATCAAAACCAAAGCCAATACTCGTCTCGCGACTGGCTGAAATCCACATAACAGCCGTGTAAGAAACAGATGAAATCACAATCGCGGCCATGATTGGCAAAAATTGGCTATGGTTTTTTATCAGTAAATAAAGCCCCGCGACCAAAATCACTCTTCCAACCAACTCACCCATGACTTGAATATGCATTTTTAATTTTGTTTGATAAAATCCGGTAAAAATTTGATTCATGGCCACGCTTAAAAATGAAATCGTGCTAAACGCAATGGCGATTTTTACCTCAACAGGGTATGGAAAGAACATGGCGATTAGTGGAGCGATTGCAAGACAAACAAGCGCTGTAAAAAAGCGATAAGACAGCAAGTTTTTTAATAATCGCGTTTTATCATGTTCCGGCTCGGAAAGCATTTGCGCTGTTACGGGTATCAAGCCAAAATCAATCAAAATGCAGGCAAACTGCAAAAAAGTGATGGCAGTAACGTACCAGCCGAACTTTTCCTGCCCCAAGTAGCGGGTCATCATGCCAATGGCGATTAGCCCCAAAAACACGGAAATTGCCTTGCCGGCGATTTGGATAATTGTATTGTGGGCGATGGCGCGGGTTGATGACATGTGAAGTTAAAAAGTTATAAAGTTTGTAAAGTTATAAAGTATTGGGTAATTGGAGTTTACCATTTTTGGCGATAAATTTCAACTTTTCAACCGTATGACTTTCTGATATACTATATTGACTATATGAATAGGAAAGGGTCAATTTTTATAGTTTTTGCCGTGGTTGTGGTGTTTTTTGGGTTATCTGGACAAGTGTTGGCGGCTCAGCCGGAGGTAAAGGTGAGAGACGAGGCGTATTCGGCCAAATTTATGTCTCAATCAGAAGCGGACCCGATTGTGATTACTGCGGGCAGTGAAAAGACAGTCAGAATTAAATTCAAGAACACAGGCGTTGTCTCATGGAATGGTGATTCAAGCCGATACATCTCTGCCTACACCATGGAACCGCGCGAGCGCGCTTCGGTTTTTCGCGGCAGTGGATGGCTTAGCGCTAAACAAACAGGCAAGATTATTGGCGCAGTTAAGCCGGGCGGGGTTGGCGAGTTGGTTATAAATTTAAAAGCGCCTACAAAAATCGGTGACTATACAGAAAAGTTTTATTTGGCTTCGGAAAATTACACATGGGTCAAAGGCGGATATTTTTATTTGGAAATTAGGGTGGAGCCCAAATTGTCTGTGGCCGCGGTCGTACTTGACGAAGTTGTTACAACGACCCCTTCAGAGGTTGTCACAACAACTGTGTCAGAAGTTGTATCAAGTACGCCATTTATCCCACGTTTGTCCGAAGAGCCAAGGATTAAAGTGGGCGTTTGGAAGCCACAGAGCGTGGTACAGTTCGTGTCTTTTGAAGATGATTACAAGATTTTTGATGGGGATAAAGAAGTTGGGGTGTTGGCAAAAAAATATATCGCTATTTTGAATTACGCGGACAGTGTTTACAGTTTTAACGGAGCCGGAATTAATTTTACCACTAACAATTTTATTCGTTTGGAGCCAGTAAGCAGTTGGCGTTCCGTTTTTTCATTATACAATTACGAGCATATGGTGTCTTGGAAAGGGCCGACTAACTTTAACAAATATCGCGGGGCATTGGAATATCGTCTGTCAGAAAAGGGGACGATTTACGTGATCAATGA
>CAYSQU010000134.1:0-2226 GCA_964433365.1 uncultured Gammaproteobacteria bacterium | reverse complement strand
ATAAATACCGCCACAGCTCTTCTTTTGTCAACGGATACCCAAACACATCAAAGTACGCCAGTGTCTTAAAAATCGATTGTGTCAACTTCTCGTCCATAATACACTTAGTGTAACCCAAAAACCAAAAAAAATAAAGACACCCTCACAGTATCTCCATTTATCTCTTTATCTCTGGCCACTAATCACATCCATCATCGCCCCCACCTCCGCCACCACATCATCCTTTCTCTTCTCCACAACACTCTCAACGCTTTTCACCGCGTCATCAACAATCATTTTCTTCTCCTCAAACCTCACAACTTGATTTCTGTTTATCAAAAACTTTTGCCCAAACCAACAGTATTTGCGAACTTCATACTGCAAAATCGTCTGCCCATCTGTCTCAAAAATCGCGTCACAAACCAGACCGAGTTTTGCGCCGGAAACGGTCTCAACTGACATTCGCTTCAGTTGTTTTAAAGAAAGACGCATATCTTTTACCAGATGCCCGACTCCCGTAATCTGACTCCAATCATTGGTGTCATGCTGTGGGTGTCGGGTGTCGGAACATTAAGAACCAACAACTTTGGCCCGTTTTTTGAACATAAATAGTTGCTGTAACGCGGTAAAAAGCGTGGATAAAAACCAATACAACGTCAATCCAGCCGGCAAACTAAAGCCGATGAACACTGTCATAACCGGCATAAAATAAAGCATCTGCTTATTCATCATTGCCATTGTGTCTTCGTCTTTTGCGCCGGGAGCCACGGGCTTATCCGGACGCTTGCGAGTCATCATCTTGCTTTGCCAAAACTGCGCTCCGCCAGCTAAAACAGCCAGCGCCCAACTCGCCTTCTCTAAATCAAACAACCCCAAAGAAATTTTATTTATTGAACCAGGGTTGCGCACAAACGGATAGAGCAAATCAAATTGATTGCCCTTCAAAACACTCTGCAGAACATAATACAAAGCAATCAAAATTGGAAGTTGAATAAGAAGCGGAAGACATGAAGCAAAAGGATTAACATGATTTTCTTTATATAGTTTCATTGTCTCCTGCGCGATTACTTGTTTATTATCTTTGTGTTTTTCTTTTAGCTCACTGAGTTTTGGCTGTAAGTCAGTCAACGCCTTTTGCGACTTGATTGACGACCTTGTCAATGGATACAAAACGACTTTAATCAAAATCGTGATAACCAAAATCACCACGCCAACGTCTGGAATCAAATTATATAGCGCGACAAAGCCATTAAACATCGGCTGGGTGAGAAGGAGTTGAAAGAAATGAGACATAACGAGTTGTAAGTAGTAAGTTGTCCCGATGAAATATGGGATCCCGTACTTTGTCGGGATAAGTTATAAGTGTAAAAAAAGTATAACAGTTATATCATCAATTGACAAGATGCCATAAATTCTCAAACATCGCTTTTTGCATGTCGGCAAGTTCTTTGCTCTCGATCACCACCACAACTAAATCGCCAGCGAAAGAAAACATTGCGATTTTATTTTTCCAAATATAAATTAAACCATGATAGTCATAATTTGCAGGGACTATTTTGACCAGACGCAATTCCTGCTGTCCTATTCTTTTTCTTTCGTGAGCAGTTGGCGAATCACGTAAAATTAAACGCAAGGGTATTTTTTTCTTAACTCTTGATGCCACAAAATTTTTGTGGTAATCCCCCATCAAACTCAACAGGTCCTCAGAAACACCGAAAGCAATCAATTCGGTTGCCTCATTCAAGACCTCATCAAGCACTATTTGCATCTGTGCTTTGCCTTGATAAAACCGCACAGTCGGACGTTGGCGCGATTTGCCGGCAAGCGCGTTTAATTGCGGTAAAACGTCTTTAAGCAAATTAACTTTTGTCTCGGCATAGCGGACTATATGCTCTGGCTCTTCAGCGCTAAAGTATCTGACTTTCTTTTTCAAAAACGTGGTAACTAATCCCAGCCCGCGCAACGATTCCAAAACTTCATAAACCGTTGACCTTGGCATTCCGGCTTTCTGGGCAATCTTCACCACTGGTCCAGTACCCAACTGCAAACAAGCAAGATAAACTTTTATCTGCTTTTCTTTTAGGCCGTAGTTCTTGAGTGTTTGTTCTAGTTTCATAAATAAAAGATACTAATATACTATCCGTTCACTTTGAGCCCCAGCAGGGGCGACAGATAGTAGGCAGGCAGTTTACTGCCTGCAAAATGTAATTAAAGATGGTAAAGTCCCGTAGGGACGACTGAAGGATT
>CAYSQU010000133.1:0-2241 GCA_964433365.1 uncultured Gammaproteobacteria bacterium | reverse complement strand
CGCGCAGCTTGGTGTAGTCGGGGCGGTAAAATTCAGGATCAAGCCGTAGCCCGTATGAAAGACTTTTTGCTTTAATTGTTTGCCAGACAGCCATATTAGTAAAACTTAATTCCTTCCTTTTTACGGAATTGCAAGAATGCTTCCAAAATCTCGCTCAAATCGGAGTCAACAATTGGTTTTTCTTTGAGTGGATCAAGGATCATACCTTTGTGATCAATTAGATGGCCCGCTTTATCAGCAAGCACCACATAATCACCAGAGTTGTTTTTTCCAGAACGCTCGCTAGTCGCCATAAATATTGGGTAGTCTTCAATTGGCGTTCCAGCGAGGCCGCCCCACGTCTGTAAAAAAACCACGCTTGTTTTTGTGCCAGTAAACGGCTTAAATGTATTAACCCCAAGACCGACAACAGCAAGAATGCGCGCCTTTTGCATTAACCATTCGCGGAGTGCTTTTGTTCCAATATTATTTAGGTTGCCTTGCGGAAGCACAATTGCTGCCTGACCGCCTGGCTTTAAAAACCTTAAGCTTCGTTCTATAAAAAGGATGTCACGCCTCATTGAGTTCACGGTACGTTTCGCTTTTGTTTTAGGTTTTTCGTCCTCACCTCCAACATCCTCCTCATCATCCCCGAGCTTTCCAGATTGACGAAGGTCATAAAGTTCAAACACCGAGAGCTGTTCTTTACCAGTAATTTTTCCGGAAAACGGCGGATTTGTAAGCACGACAGCGAAATCCCCATCCTTAATATCGCGTTTAAATGGGCCGATGCGAGAGGCCGCGTTGGAGTGTGCCCATTTGCGATAGTCCAGAGAGTCTACGGAAAACACATTTGATTTTCCGTCTCCCACAATAAGCATCATTACTTTCGCAACTTTCTTCAATTTTTCGTCAAAATCGACAGCATAGACGTAATCATTTGCGTATTGATACACATCACGATTATCCTTCCACCCTTGAGCCTCGCGCACATGCTTAATGGTATGAATAAGAAATCCTGCTGAACCACACGCAGGGTCAATAACTTTTTCATCAACTTGCGGGTCAATCATTCTTACCGCCATATCAACCACCATACGCGGGGTAAAATATTGCCCTTTTGCGCCTTTCTGCTCCGGGTTGATGAGATACTCAAACGCCGCATCAACCACATCAAGGTCGGCATCGTGAAATCTAAGCGGTTCAAGCGCGGCGGCACAGAGAACGAGCGCATCGTCTTTGAGTTTTAGAACCTCATCAGTATCAAAAATTCCTTGCCAGCCAGGCCGGTTTTTCGCTTCTTGAAAAAGCCCGTTAATTCTCTCGTAAACCATATCGGGGTCAGCTTTTGGAACGCGAAACTGCATTGGGAAATTGTCTTTCTTTTTTGGATCAAACTCGTCATGAAGCTTGGCAAAAAATAGTTTAAAAAGTTCATCAAAAGCGTTTACTCCAGCATTGGCAAGCGCAGTGTCTTCTAGACGTTTAATAGTGTCTTTAAGGTTTTGAATCGGGCGGAGGTCTTTTTTTGTGAGCGGTTTTAAAACATCATCCAACACCTCGCCTTTTTTAGGTAAACGTGGAATATCACGATAGTGGTAAGGTTCACCCTTTGTTTCCGGCGATTCCTCGCGAAGCTGAAAATTAATATCTTTACCATTAGACCATGCACCAAAATAAACACCAGTTGCATTGAGATAAGACTGTAATTGCTCTACGCCAGTATCGGCATCCGGCTTCTTAATTTCAAAAATGATATATTTCCGCGTACAAGTGTCATCAGTGAAAACAATAATATCAGCACGCTTGGAGTCGTCCGATCCCATTTGGACTGTTTCTTCAACCGACACTTGGCTTAGAGGATATTTAAGATAATCGCGCACATACACTAAAAAAAGCTGCCGGACTATTTCTTCTGGCTTGGCAACCAGTTCTTTTTTTCGTTTTAGACATTTTATGACAATTTTTCCATCATCCCGCTTTAAAATCTCAATTTTTGAAAGCAGGTCTAATGCTTGCAGTTCTGGCTGGTTGAAAACGACAAGCCCATGTTTGATTTCGGGGTGACCGAATATTTCGTCTATATATTTAGATGTGTTCATATTTTATTGCCTAAACTCCCGGTAATATTTACCAAACACCTTTTGAAACAAAACAGTCTTTTCATAAAACCAGTTATAATAAGTTGCAGACTCGTTTGGGTCAAACACATTGCCAACTTCTTTTTTAATTTTTACTCTTGAAGCAACCGCAGCATCTACC
>CAYSQU010000132.1:0-2261 GCA_964433365.1 uncultured Gammaproteobacteria bacterium | reverse complement strand
TTTCCACCTTTGACGCCATTTTGCGCGCTGGCGGAATAAAACGCGCTACCGAATTTTTGAAATTGCAGGATTTTAATGAGCGTGATTTGAGTGAAAACTTAAAATTAACCGGCTCTCTGTCGGGTGATGCGTTGGATAATAAGCTTGAAGAGTTGGTAAGGGCGTATGAAAACGGCGATAATAAAGCAGGTAAGCGCGTCTTTGATGCTTTACGTCATGATCAAAATAGAGTGATTGCGGCGTATGAAAATTCCAAAGGCATTGTGCAAATCAAAGGCGTTGGCGGACATGATCCGCGCGTGTTGGGCGGAGATGAATATCACGGCAATAAATTGTTAGTCGGTCAGGCGCGCGGATATGGCGCGTTGTCTGAAAGCGATTTGCCAAAAGAAGAACGTTTGGCTCAGGAATTGAATAAACAATTTGTTTCGTCAGACACAGAAACAGGATTAAAAGAAGAAGTAGAAGTATCGCAGGATAAACAGAATGAATTGATTCAAGAAGCTAAGAAAGCCGGGAAAACAAAGTTTTTTATTAAAGAAGAAACACAAGCAGACGATCATGTTATTGAATATCGCGTACAGCTTAAAGATGTTCCAAATAGTGTATTTGAAAATGCGGTATGGGCTTATGATATTACTAATATTATTGCAAACGAGAAGCTGACAGCTACGTCCGGAACAGCAGCCGCCGGAACCGTGGCTGAACAAGCAATCTCATCTCATGCGCCACATGCTCCGCGTTCCGCGCCGATTTCTGAATTATGGAGTCCGTCTAAAGGTGGTGGCAGTGGTGGGGGTGGTGGAGGCGGAGGATCAGGTGGTAGCGGAGTTGGTGTGAGGAGCGGGGCGTTAGGAGGGGGTGGTGTTGTTGAACAAGCAAAAAGTGGAGTAGCGGCGAAAGCCGCTGTCGCGGTCGAAAAAGTACAAGATAAAGACATTCTTGAATTCAAGACAAAGGACGAATTGATAAAAGAAGGAAAAATAGAAAGTGATGAAGGAAAAAAAGTGAAAGAAGATGGCGCGTTTGAGGGTGGAGAAGATGAAGAAGATATAGAAGAAGAAAAAACGGAAGAGGAAACAGAGGAAAATGAAGGATATTTGTCTGACACAGCGTCTTTTGAAGACATTAAAAACGCGATTGATGAAATGGATTGGAAAAAGAGTGAGCAAAATCAAGCGATTACTTGTTTACGGATATTAGAAATGCAAAATGGCTTGCTTAAAAACAGCGCTAATAATTTGCAAGAGTTGTTCACAGAAAGTGGCATTTCTGACGGCGACACTCAAGCGGAAGCAAACTGGAGACAGAGTATCACTTCATTATTAAATCAAAAACAAGGCGATTCATTGCGCGTTTTGCGGGAAGGATTGAATGGGGGTGTGAGCTGGGCGGAATTAAAAAAGCAATTGTCCCAAGAAATGTTTTTGTATGATTTGGCAATGCGACAAGAAACATCTTCTCCAATAGAATTTAATGATGCGAATTTTTCGCATTACAAAAATTGGGTCGGTCAGCGGCTACAAGAGTTGTATGATAATAGCGGTGTGGACGGAGCGATAGCGAGAGAGACAGTTGGTTTGCCAAAAGGCGGTGGTGGCGCGGCTTCAAAGTAAAAATAATAACTGTGGATAAAGTTATGACAAAGCTATTGACAATAGCTTTGTTTTGGTGTTAAGATACAATGCTCATTACAATAGAGCGAATAGCGCTTTTGCCATGGTGGCAGGAGCGTTGATTTGCTTTTCAATGGAGGATGACAATGGTAAACAACGAGAAGACAGGCGGCACAGGCACTCAACAGCTTGGAAGTCCTGACCCGGACCATGGTTTGACTGGGGCAGGCGCGGCAATCGGCGGCGTTGTAGCCGTCCAAAATCCGTCGGCTGGAGGAACCGACGGCGATGCGGAAGAAGAAGCCCGCAAGTTGAGGGAAGAGAAAGAAGAGCTGGCCGAGCAGATCGGCAAGCTTTCCAAGGATTTGGCCGAGGCCTTGGACCAGGTCGAAAAGGCCAAAAAAGATACCGCAGACAATATCGCGGCCGTGAAACTTTCTCTTGATAACGCGAAGGCCGCGTTTGTCAAGGAGAAGGATGGTCTTCTGAACTCCATCAAGACGTTGAAGGATGAGGTGGCGAGCAGGCATAGACGCCTCTGCGACGCATTGTCCGCTGGGAATGGCGCCCACCGCACTGACCTTGTCTATGATCTGAAGGTCAAGTTGGAAAAAGTCTGTCTTGAAAAAGATGGGCTTGAGAGGT
>CAYSQU010000131.1:0-2262 GCA_964433365.1 uncultured Gammaproteobacteria bacterium | reverse complement strand
ACAATTCTCGTTAAGAAAAAAGATGGAACATCCGTCAGAATGACAATGGATGAATTTAAGGTATATGTACGAAATACGAAAGCTACGAAAGTACGAACTGTTGACGATGTGGTTGATAAGCCGGATAAAATACAAAACACAAGCGACAAAATACAAAATCCGACTCACGACTCCCGTAACACGACACTTGTGAAACAGTGGACAGAAGAAGACCACATGTCGCCGTTGGAAGTTGGGGAAGTTAAAGAGGCGAGGAAGCAGGAGGTCGTGAATACCGTGTTGCCGGAAAATAGGGGAGACGCGTATGACGCGGTTATGAGGAATTTGAAATTTTCGGTGGCTGATGAATTGCGGTCAAGGTTGAAGTCATTGATTGTCTCGCGAGTTAAAGATATACGGACTGACGAACAAGTTGTTGAGTATGCCACGCGCGCGGTCGCGAATGGCGGGCTTGGACTCACAGAGTCGCAAGCGGGGGAGTTGGTCGTTGCGATAGGCATTAAAACATTAAAACATGAAAACATTAAAACAAGTGAGACGGTGGCGAGTGTACGAACTCCAAAGGCCGATAACCGAACACCGGAAAAATATCCAATATCTAATATCTCCCGACAAAGTACGGGATCCCGTATTTCATCGGGACAATATCAAAGTTCTAGGCCGATAATGCATGATATTATTGCTCCCGCCGCGGCAAAGGAGGAGACGAAGGCGAGTGCGGGGCCGATTGAGGAGTTGCAGCAGATGACATTGGTGGATTTTCGTCGATTGTCGGCTAATCCCGCGCAAGCAAGCGAAATTTTGCTTGAAAAGTTTGAGAATTTGAAAGAAGAATCGTATGTGCTCTTTATCAAAGCAGTCCAAGCGTGGTATAATAGCCCTCTATACAGGCAGTATCAGCAAATTATCGCCGACGCGGTAAATCAGAGTGTTAAAGTAAATCAAACATTCGGACAAATGAAAAACGAGGAATGGATGGCGTTGGTTAAGCTAAGTGAAAAGTTATAGTGTTATAAAGTACTTTATAAACTTTATAACTTTACAACTTTATAAACTTTACAACTCGGCTATGCAACAGTTTGTAGTTCCGCAATTTATTGAGGTTGAAGATAAAATCTTTGGACCAGTGACGGTTCGTCAATTTTTAATTTTGCTTGCTGGCGGTTTGATTTGTTTTGTGGCTTATCGTTATGGAGATATCGCTCTTTTCGCTACAACGCTCGCGATAGTTGGCGGGTTATCTCTGATATTCGCTTTTATTAAAATAAATGGCCAGCCGTTTCATTATTTTCTGCTCAATATTTTGCAAACCACCCGTCGGCCGGGATTGCGCGTGTGGCGAAAGTCATATAATAAAGAAGAATTGAACTATTTACGAAATTTAAAGCCGGATGAAATTGAGGTGAGGGAAGCGAAGAAGCCCGCGAAATCAGCGCGCATGCGGGATTTGGCGTTTATAGTGAATACTGGGGGGTTTTATAATCCAGAGAGTGAAACATGATGCGAATCAGACACGATGCGAATCTACAAATTAAATGCGAATATGGCGAATACCATTTGTAGATTAGCATGTCATTCGTAGATTTGCATCATAATTATAAGTATGGGTGAAGAGAGAATGGGAAAAAATAAGAAATCAAAAAAGCCAGCTACGCAGGCCAATGTTCCGATTGCCGAAATCAAGGACGGCGTGGTGATTTTGAAAGATGGCACTTTGCGGTCGGTTTTGATGACGTCCAGCGTAAATTTTTCGCTTAAGTCAGAAGACGAGCAAAACGCCCTCATTTCTTCTTATGTCAGTTTTTTGAATGGAATTGATTTTCCGTTGCAGATTGTAATACAGTCGCGCCGTTTGCAGATTAAACCATATGTTGACAAATTGCGCGAAATGGAGCGACAACAGACAAATGAACTTTTGCGCGTGCAGACAGCTGATTACCGCTCGTTCGTGGAAGAATTGGTGCAAATGGGGCAAATAATGTCAAAGAAATTTTACGTGATAGTGCCTTTTGACCCTCTATCCAACAAAAAGAAAAGTTTTTTCGCGCGTTTTCAGGAGGTCTTGAAGCCGGCGTTTACGGTTCGTCTAAAAGAAGAACGGTTTCAAAAACGCAAGGCCGATTTGGATATGCGCCTTCGGCAAGTGGTAAGCGGGTTAGAGGGAATGGGTTTGCAGGCAATTCCATTAGACACGCAGGCGCTCATAGAATTATATTATTCAACATATAATCCAGACATTGCGTTCGCTGAGCAATTACAACC
>CAYSQU010000130.1:0-2272 GCA_964433365.1 uncultured Gammaproteobacteria bacterium | reverse complement strand
ATTGTAATTATCCTTCCAGTAGGTCGAGGAAGGAATTAAAAATAATTAACTTAAAAAATATGCTAAACAAAAAATACATAATAGGCGGGGTTATAATCTTGGTTATAATCGCTGGCGCTGTTTTCTTTTCGCGCAACAATTCATCAACACCAGACGCTTCCGTTTTGGAAAAAGGCGTCAAAAATCTGACACGCGAAAGTGCGGCAGAAATGATTGAGGCAAATTTAAAAGTTCGTCCATCATACGGCAAGACAAACGGGTTTGTCTATGATAGCCAACTCGGACATTACGGTTATAGGAATGTCTGTGATATATGTTCGGAAGTCCAAATGCTTAGAAAACTTGAAGAAGCGGGGTTTGCTAAAATCATATCTGAAAAAAAGATGCCTTATGCTCCGGCCTTTGAATACTTGGCTTATGATTTTACTGAACAAGCTAAACCGTATTTCGTAAAACGAGAGGGTGTATCGCCGGATGACAAAAATATCGAAGTCGCTTTGGCGGAGTTGGTGAGCGTCGAAGTTACCGGTCTTACCGAACCAGCAGTAACAAATGGGGTCAACAGTAGAATGGCAAATTATGTCGCAAAGTACGAAGCGACCGCAATTGGTAAAGTGCTTGATGAACAAAAAGCAGGCGAAGAAGTGAAAGCACAAATATCTTTTACACTATACGATGATGGCTGGAGGATAGCGCAGTAACCGATATTGACTTCTTTAGGGCTTTGCCAATAACGCAGAAATAATATTATAAAGGTCATTACAAATAACCACTTTAATTAAAAATTATGCTTAACAAAAAAATTATCACAATCGGGATTGTGGCCATAGTCGCTCTCGCAGTTTTTTACCTCGGCAATATGGTTATGAAAACAACGCCGCCGGGAGACACGGGCGGAACATATCAATATAAAGTCGTTTCTCCTTTGGTATATTGTAGCGAAGGTTATCTGAATGGAAATAAAACTGGGCTTGATTGTCTGGAAAAGACACTTAACGACATGGCGCAAGAGGGATGGGAGTATGATGGCCTGAGCGGCGACACAACGCTCTATAGCGGATCACTAATATTTAGGAAAAAATAAAACCGCTAGCCGTAGTTGACTTTTTACCGCCGAATGTTGTATAACCTTTTTGAGTTTCATTACCCCCGCTTCTCCGGCAAAAGGATGTTGCGGGCGGGACGGCTTGGGGAATACGAGCCGATCCCGAGCTTTAATCAATCGTTCCCCGATTGGTTAAAGACGGAATGGACATGCGAAAATAATATAAGGCACACGACAAAGGGCGAGCAATCGCCCTTTTGTCTTTTAAGAAAAAAACTGCGGGAAACAATTTTCATTCTTTGGACGAACATCATTTGGACGAAATAGAATCGCTCGGCGCAACGACTTTTAGGGAAGAGCGTCGCGCGTTCGGCATAAGACCGAAAGACCGCCGCCATCATGTTTATATTATCGGCAAGACCGGCACGGGCAAGTCCACGCTTATTAAAAACATGGTTATACAAGACTTGCGCTACAATCACGGCGTCGCCTTGATTGATCCGCATGGAGATTTAGTTGAGGACATATTAAACTTCATTCCGAAAAACCGCACAAACGAAGTCGTCTATTTCAATCCGGCGGACACCCAAAACCCCATCGGCATAAATATTTTGGAAGCCAAAGGCGAAGATGAAAAGCATCTTGTGGCTTCCTCGCTCATTTCCGTTTTCCGTCATTTGTGGAAAGAGTTTTGGGGTCCGCGGCTAGAGCACATTTTATACAACGCCGTCCTCGCTTTGATGGACACGCCCGGGCAAACTTTGCTCGGAGTATATCGTTTATTGATTGACGACAATTTCAGAAAACAAATTGTCGGCAACATCAAAGACCCGGTTGTAAAAATGTTTTGGGTTGAAGACTACGAGAAATACGAGCCGCGTTTCCGAAAAGAAATAATCGCGCCGGTGCAAAACAAAATCGGACAGCTTCTGACGAGCGCGCCCTTGCGCAATATCGTCGGACAAACCAAAAGCTCGGTTGATTTTGGTTTTGTCATGGATCAAAAGCGAATACTTTTAGCCAACCTTTCCAAAGGAAAAATTGGCGAGGATAAATCAAACCTGCTCGGCTCAACCATCGTAACGAAAATGTATTTAGCCGCTTTGGAGCGGCAAAGTTTGCCGGAAGAAATGCGCCGTGATTTTTATTTATACATAGACGAGTTTCAAAGTTTTTCCACCGACATTTTCCCCTCAATCCTCTCCGAGGCTCGTAAATACCGGCTCA
>CAYSQU010000129.1:0-2284 GCA_964433365.1 uncultured Gammaproteobacteria bacterium | reverse complement strand
AACACGGAAAGGAGGAACTAACCTGTGGGGGGCGTCTAATCGCGCTCCCCACCAAAAACCATATGACACAAAACATAATAAAACTAACAAAAAAATTAATTAAATTTAGGACCACAGAGGATAACAGAAAGGTAAAAACTAATTGCCTTAATTTCATCATTAAATATTTGTCAAAAAATACACTGTTGTCAATCAAAAAAATAAAAACCTCAACTGGCAACGCCATATTCGTTACCAATAGGAGGAAAAATTCCCAATTATGCTTAAATGGACACATTGATGTCGTGCCTGCCAGATCAGAAGATTACAAACCAAAAATTAAAACTAACAAAATTTTTGGTCGCGGGGCAATTGATATGAAAGGCGCTGTGGCTGTTATGATAGAAGTAATGCGCCGTCTTAAAAAAACCGCGCCACCAATGGCTCTGATATTAGTTGACGACGAAGAACAAAGTGTTGGAAAGTCAACATATGAAATCATAGAAAAGACAAAAATCAAACCCTTGTTCTCCATAGTGGGAGAACAGACCGACTTTAATATTGTAACAAAACAAAAAGGAACTATTAATCTGGGCATAGTCAGTAAAGGAAAAAGCGCTCACGGTGCTGAACCACAAAAAGGCATAAACGCCATTACACAGTTGATGGATACTCTCAAAAAAATAGATACATGGCCAATCTTCAAAAAAACCGCGGGCTATAGACCGACTTGCGTAATCTCCACCATACAGGGTGGAGAAGCAACCAATTCCGTCCCATGTTGCGCGCAGGCAACAGTCAACATTAGATATACACAAAACTGGGAGGCGGAAGAAATAAAGAAAAAAATAGAAAAAATAAAAAACCGTAAAATATTGATACACGCTCAATTCAAACCCTGCATGATGACAGATGCTGGTAATAAATATGTGGAAAGATTAAAGACAATTACCAGAAAACTGCTTAAAAAAGATGTGGACATCAAAGCCAGTTCAACTGGCTCTGACGCAAAATATTTTTCACAGGCCGGACTTCCAGTGGTAGTGTTTGGACCTATTGGAAAAAATTACCACGCGGATCAGGAGTGGGTTGAAATTGAAGGTCTAAAAAAATACTACTCAATACTTAATTCATTTATCTATGACAAAACCATATGATAGACGCAAAAACCATAAAACAAGTAGAGATAACCGGTGACACACTCACACCAGAAAAAGTGGTAGCCGTCGCACGCTATGGCGCCACAGTAAGTGTAAATGCAGTAGCAAATAAAAAAATAACCGAAAATTGGAAGGCGCTTGCGGAAATGATTGCCGAAGAACAAATTATGTATGGAACCAATACCGGTATTGGGGCGTTTGGTAATGTACTTTTACCGCCAGAACAAACAATAGAACTGTCTTATCGCATGGTGCGCGCGCATGCTTCGGCCGTGGGAAACCCCGCGCCAATAGAAATCTGCCGCGCAGCCATCTTATTAAGAATGAATGTGTTGGCCAAAGGATATTCCGGTGTGAGACCAATCATTTTGGAAACCATGACAGAAATGCTCAATCGCAATGTGACCCCGGTGATCTACGAAAAAGGCTCAGTAGGCACAAGTGGTGATCTCGCGCCACTATCACAAATGGGGTTGGTGATTTTTGGCGAGGGTGAGGCGTGGTATAAGGAAGAACGTTTATCAGGCGATGAAGCCATGAAGCGCGCAGGAATTGAACCAGTCAAGTTAATGTATCGAGAGGGACTAGCTTTAATTAATGGCACGCA
Source organism: uncultured Gammaproteobacteria bacterium (assembly GCA_964433365.1). Taxonomy (GTDB): domain Bacteria; phylum Patescibacteriota; class Patescibacteriia; order Magasanikbacterales; family UBA922; genus CAYSQU01. The sequence goes on along the minus strand of CAYSQU010000129.1, from coordinate 538 downwards.
ATTTATGACTGCTTATGGCTGTTTTGCTCTGTACGAAGCTGAACGCCTAATTCGTAATTCAGAAATTTCCGCAGCCATGGCAATTGACGCCTTGAATTGCGCAGAGTTAGCTTATGATCAACGCTATAATGCTCTACGCCCATACAAAGGACAAAATGACAGCGCCGCTAATTTAAGAATGCTTTTATCCGGCAGTGAGATACTAAAACAGAAAAAAATGAACATTCAAAACGCCTATAGTTTGCGTTGCACCCCACAGGTAGTGGGCGCATGCCGCGATGTACTAGATTATGCTCGCCAACAAATTGCACTAGAAATTAACGCTTGCGTGGATAATCCGCTATATGTGACTGCCGACAAAGCGTGTTTGACAGGGGGAAACTTCCACGGCGAACCAATTGCCTTTGCAATGGATTTCCTGGGTATTGCCATGAGCGAAGTGGCAAATATATCTGAACGACGGACAAATAATTTACTCGATCCAGCATTAAACGGAGGATTACCGGCTTTTTTGGTGGAAGGCAAGGGATTAAACTCC
>CAYSQU010000128.1:0-2294 GCA_964433365.1 uncultured Gammaproteobacteria bacterium | reverse complement strand
TAAACATTTGCACTGTGAATTTGTTCAGGCCATAGCCGTCAATTTCGCGATGGGGGAGAAACACGTCGACATGTTCCGCGCCCAATTTTTTTAAAACAGAGACCAAAATAATAGAAGACGACACGCCATCAGCGTCGTAATCGCCATGCACGACAATTTTTTCCTGCTTATCAATGGCTTTCAAAATGCGCTTACAGGCGCGTTCCATGTGCTTAAATAAAAAAGGGCTATGAATGTCCCGCAAGTAGTCGGGATTTAAGAATTCATCAATTTTTTCTTGCGTTCTCAAATTGCGGTGGTATAACAAATTGGCGACCAATGGCGGTAACTCTGGATGTTCTTGAAAAAATGATTGTGGCGCTGGATCTAAAATCTTCCAAATTTTATTCATAATTATCCGGGCAAATCCTGGTAATCCTGGAGATCCGTGTTTCGTCCACGCTTGAATAGAACACAGATTACCATGATTTCCATGATTGACCATGATTATTTTTTCCATGCTTTAATGTTTCCGAAGTCCCAGTATCCATCTGCCACAAACACAGATAGCACTAAAAACGCGATATCTATTGTTCTTAAGTTATGCAGAGGCGCTGGTTGGAGATAAAGCATCAGTGTGGTAATTCCGAGTAAAACCCAATGTCCGATTGGCCGTTTAAGCGGACTGCGCAGTTCGTCTGGCGGGATCTTCGAGCGCATTCGCACGCAGTAGACAACATAAAATATCAGCCAAGGCCAGAAAAAATACCACTGCCAGTCCAAGATATCCAAATTAAGCTCTTGGATAAGCATGTAAAACGGAAAAAATAAGAAAAAACCAAAGAAAAACAAAAATATCGCGCCAATTTGATAGTGATGGTGAGCTGATAAGTTGTGATGTTTGTAGGAGAGAAAACGTTTCCAATTCATAAATTACGGATAACGGATAACACTGATTTACGGATTACTGAAACATCGGCATCATGGTGAAAAAAATCATTGCTATCACACCGATGATGGCGACAACTGTCCAGAGCGCTTTGAGTTTTTTGGAACCGTACATAAAGCATTGATTTAAACTGATTACGACACAGATTACACTGAATGGCATCTGTGTAATCTACGTTTTAATCTGTGTAATCAATGCTAACGTTTCAACACCGCTAAGTATGCCTCTGTCGGAATATCCACTTTCCCTTTCCCCATTGCTAGCATTTTTTTCTTACCCTTCTTTTGTCTATCCAAAAGTTTGTTCTTGCGCGTAACATCACCGCCATAAAGTTTGGCAGTTACATCTTTGCGGAGCGCTGACAAACGTTCGGCGGCAATGATTTTCCCTCCAATCGCGGCTTGGATTTTGACGACAAACTGCTGTTTCGGCAAAGTGTCTTTGAGTGAATTGACAATTTGTTTGCCGACTTTGAAAGCCGAATCACGCCAGACCAATGTCGCGAGCGATTCCACCTTTTCGTCAGCCACAAAAATATCTAATTTAATTACGTCGGTTTTTTCGTAGCGCTTGAATTCGTAATTCAAAGACCCGTAACCGCTTGTGACTGTCTTTAGTTTATCATAAAAATCAGTTATAAGCGAGGCCAAAGGCAGTTCATAATGCAACATGGCGCGTTGTCCAGCGCCAGCGCTTAAATATTCCGTATTTAAATATCTACCTTGCCGTTCGGCAATAAGGCCCATCACACTGCCAATATGGCCCTGTGGAGTAATAACATCCACGTTCATCCACGGTTCTTCAATTTTTTCAATATAATTTGGTTCGGGCATGTCTTGCGGACTTTTGGCAATAATTTCATCGCCATTAGTTTTTAAAACTTTGTAGGCAACGCTGGGTACTGTCACTACCACACGCAAGCCAAATTCGCGCTTCAAACGCTCTTGAAAAATGTCTAAATGCAACATACCCAAAAATCCACAGCGAAAACCAAAGCCCATGGCTTGAGAGTGTTCTGGTTCGTAAAATAGCGAGGCGTCGCTTAACTTCAACCGATCCACTGCCTCGCGTAGAGCGTTGTAGTCATCGCCTTCTTGTGGAAAAATGCCAGCAAACACCATTGGTTTGACTTCTTTGTAGCCGGGCAGTGGCTCGCTGGCGGGGGAATCGGTTAGAGTAATTGTGTCGCCAACTCGCACATCTTTCAGCTCTTTAAGTCCAGTGACAACATAACCGATTTGTCCGCTTTCAAGCACGGAGTCAGCTTTGAATTGTGGCGCGTAATGGCCGACTTCTAACGCTTCTGTTGTCGCGCCTGTGCGCATAAATTTTATTTTTTGCGCTTTTTTTATTTCCCCGCTCATAA
>CAYSQU010000127.1:0-2317 GCA_964433365.1 uncultured Gammaproteobacteria bacterium | reverse complement strand
GAGAGTGAAGAGATGAAAAAGAAAAGGCAGATTGAGGAAGAGTTGATTACACTTGAGGAAGAGAGAGTTTATCGCGAAGGCACGGTGGCAATTCGTGATTTAGTCGCGCCATCGGCTTTTCAGGTTCAATCAAATTTCATCCAGCTGGGCGACACGTTTTTGCGCACGATTTTTGTCATTACTTATCCGCGTTACATCTCTGTTGGCTGGAGCGCGCCGATTTTGAATTTGAATATCACGATGGATGTGTCAATGTTTTTTTATCCTGTAACATCCGCGATTATCTTAAAACAGTTAAGGAATAAAGTTGGCGCTCTGCAAGCGCAGTTATCCGCTGACTCTGAAAAGGGCGCGCCGCGCGATCCGATTCGCGAGACGGCATTGCGCGACATTGAACAATTGCGCGATGATTTGACGCAAGGCACCGAGCATTTTTTCCAATTCGCGTTTTATGTTACTTTGTACGCGCAGAAAAAAGAGGAATTGGATAAAATTACAGAAGATATAGAAAATGTTTTTGGCGGAAAATTGATTTACAGCAAGCATGTGTTATTTCAGGCCGAACAGGGTTTTACTTCCACACTGCCTTTGGGCATTGATGAGTTGACCATTGCTTTTAACATGAATTCTTCGCCAATCGCGGCCTCGTTTCCGTTCATGTCAGCGGAATTGACAAGCGATAATGGCATTTTGTATGGCGTCAATCGCCACAATAATAGTTTGATTTTATTTGACAGGTTTTCTCTGCAAAATGCGAACATGGTTGTGTTTGCCACTTCTGGCGCCGGCAAGTCATACGCGGTTAAGCTTGAGGTTTTGCGCAGTTTGATGATGGGCACTGATATTATTATCATTGACCCGGAAATGGAGTATTCGCATTTGTGCGAAGCAGTCGGCGGGACTTACATCAATATCTCACTTGCCTCTGAAAGCAAAGTCAATCCATTTGATTTGCCTCGTCCGGTCGGCCAACAAATATCAACAGAGGATATAATTCGTAGCGCTGTTATCACCACAAAGGGCTTGATTCGTATAATGTTTGGAACGCTCACGGCGCAAGAGGATTCAATTATGGACAGGGCGCTGTTGGAGGCCTACGCTAAAAAAGACATTACGCCAACTTCCGACCTCTCAACCGTTGAGCCACCGATTATGCAGGACCTGCTTGAGGTTTTGGAAGGCATGCAAGGCGCGGAGACATTGGTGCTCAAACTCAAAAAATACACAGAAGGCACATTTGCCGGCCTGTTCAATTCTCCAACTAATGTCAACATGAACAATCAGTTGGTTGTGTTTTCTGTGCGTGATTTGGAAGACGAACTTCGGCCGATGGCGATTTACACGCTTATTAACTATGTTTGGAATATTGTCAGAAGCGAGCGAAAGAAACGGCTTTTAATAATAGACGAGGCATGGTGGTTGATGACACACGAGGATTCGGCTCGGTTTATTTACGCGTTAGTCAAACGTTGCCGCAAGTATTATCTTGGCGTTACGACGATTACGCAAGATGTGAATGACTTTTTGCGTTCGCAATACGGGCAGGCGATTGTTACCAACTCAGCGCTTCAGCTTTTATTGCGCCAGTCGCCGGCTTCGGTTGATATGATACAAAAAACGTTCATGCTTACCGAAGGCGAGAAATATCTTTTGCTTGAGGGCGCGGTAGGCGAGGGGATTTTCTTTGCCGGACTTAAACACGCGGCAATTAAGGTTGTCGCGTCATACACAGAAGACCAGCTTATTACCTCTGACCCGCGTCAGTTGTTAGAGATAGAAAAAGCAAAAAAAGAATTTGATAAAGAAATGCAGTAATAGATACTAATATACTAATGGTACGAATGATACTAATGCTATACTAATATTTACTAAGTATGAATGATATACGTAAAAAGATAATTATAATTTTTTGTGCCATCATTGGGCTGATAGTGGCGATGATATTGGTAATGAAATTTTATAACCAGCCAAAGACAGGTATAGAGTCAAACGGAGATGGGCAAAAGGTTGGTGAAATCACAACAGGCGCTGTTACTGGCAATAATCAATCAGCAATCCAAGGCCAGACATCCGTACCGGCAGTAAAAGCAAAGCCAAAATCAACTTTGCCGTCAACAGAGGTGTATGTAAAGCAGTTGACCGAAGTGTTTACGGAAAGGTTTTTTAGTTATTCCAACCAGAATGATAATAGCCACATAGAAGACGCTGTTGCTTTGTCCACTGATGTGATGGCGAAGTGGATAAAGACGCAGGCGCAAGAAATGGCATCTGTATATCAGGGCGTGACAACACAGGTTATCGCGAGTTCTGTGCGCTC
>CAYSQU010000126.1:0-2355 GCA_964433365.1 uncultured Gammaproteobacteria bacterium | reverse complement strand
GAGAACACGGGGCTGTTGGCTTCAGGGAACTTTGTCAGATTAAGGTTATTTCGAGGAGTAAGTAAGAAGGCGCGATAGACGGGTATTTTTCATATTTTCTTGACATATTTTAGCTATTTGGTATATTTAATAAAGACAGGATTTTTCCTGCGTATTTGACATTTCCTGTTTTTTTGTTTACAATACAATGCGAATTAAGACAAATTTACTTGAGGAATCTATGCGAATAAAATCTTTGCAATAAATTCAGCAAGATATTTGTAACAATTCGCATGAATCATTCATAATAATTCGCATTGATGCCAACAATACATCAGCTTATCAAAAAAGGTCGCAAGAAATTTGCCCACAAATCAAAATCCGTGGCGTTACTTTCGGATTTCAATAAAATCCAGAAAAGATATAAAACAATGCCTCAAGGCAATCCATTTAAACGTGGCATTTGTTTAAAAGTGACGACAATGACACCGAAAAAACCAAACTCTGCTTTGAGAAAAATTGCCCGCGTGCGTTTAACTAATGGTTCGGAAGTTACGGCCTATATTCCTGGCGAAGGACATAATTTGCAAGAACATTCTGTTGTTTTGATACGCGGCGGCCGCGTGAAAGATCTACCGGGTATCCGCTACCATATTATACGCGGGCATTTGGATACTACGGGAGTAGATAATCGCCGCCGCAGTCGCAGTCTTTATGGTGCGAAGAAGCCAAAGGGGAAATAAAATATTTGAATTTTATTAAATTTTGAATTTTTCATTGTCATTTTGCATTTTGATTTTTTAATTTTTAATTTGTTAACGTGCCAAGAAAAAAACGACTTTATAAACACGAGCCATATTTAGATCCACGATACAATAACGCGATGATCGGGAAGTTTATAAATCATATAATGGAGAATGGTAAGAAAACTATCGCGCAGAAAATTGTCTATGGCGCTTTTGATATTATAAAAGAGACAACAAAACAAGAACCACTCACGGTTTTTAACGACGCGATTGCGAAGGTTTCGCCCAATTTAGAGCTAAAAAGTCAGCGTGTTGGCGGTGCCAACTATCAAGTCCCTTACGAAGTGCGAGGTGAACGCAAAACTACGTTGGCGGTACGTTGGATTTTAACTGCTTGCCGTGGCAAAAAGGGCAGTCCTATGGCAAAAAGACTGGCCACAGAGCTAATGGAAGCTTCTCAGGGTCGGGGAATGGCATGCAAGAAAAAAGATGATGTTTACCGTATGGCCGTAGCTAACAAAGCGTTTGCTCGTTTCGCGTATTAAGTTTGAAAAAGTTACGTGCCATTAGATGATCGGCGCGCCCGAAGGGCGCGCCTAAATATACATTTTTAATTTTTAAAATATGCCTCGCCCGAGTACACTCGAAAAAGTTAGAAACATTGGTATTATTGCTCATATTGACGCCGGTAAAACTACAACTACCGAGCGTGTTTTGTTTTATACTGGAGTAACGTACAAAATTGGTGAAGTGCACGAAGGCGAAACCGTTACTGATTGGATGGAACAAGAACGTGAACGCGGCATTACTATTACATCTGCCGCTATCACTTGCAGTTGGAAAGGATATCAAGTAAATATCATTGACACGCCTGGTCATGTAGATTTTACCGCGGAAGTTGAGCGATCGCTACGCGTGCTTGATGGTGGTATTGTAGTTTTCGATGGTGTGGCGGGTGTGGAGCCACAATCAGAAACTGTGTGGCGCCAAGCAGACAAATATAATGTGCCGCGCGTTTGTTTTATTAACAAGATGGATCGTATGGGCGCGAATTTTGCTAATGATGTCACTTCAATTCACAAACGATTGACGCCAAACGCCGTAGCCGTACAGATTCCTATGGGCGCGGAAAGTGCGTTCGCGGGTGTCATAGATTTAATCAGAATGAAGGCAATATATTTTGAAGGTGGTCTTGGCGAAAAAGTCGTGGAAAAAGAGGTTCCACAAGAATGGCTTGAGGAAGCCAAAAAGTGGCGAGAAAAAATGGTAGAAAAGGTTGCTGAACAGGACGACGCATTGACTGAGAGATTTTTAAATGGTGGAGAAATTACACAAGACGAAATTCAAAAAACTTTACGCAAATCCGTTTTGTCATATAAATTAGTACCAATTTTTTGCGGTTCTTCTCTAAAAAATAAAGGTATCCAGCCAGTACTTGACGCGGTTATAGAATATCTGCCGTCACCAATTGACCGACCTTCTGTAAAAGGACATGATGCGAATTTGGGAGAAAAAGAAATGTTTCGAAAAACTTCTGACGCGGAACCATTGTCAGTTTTGGCGTTCAAAGTAGCAACTGATCCGTTTATTGGTAAATTAATTTTTGTTCGTGTATATTCAGGTATTTTGA
>CAYSQU010000125.1:0-2360 GCA_964433365.1 uncultured Gammaproteobacteria bacterium | reverse complement strand
GACTTAAAATCTATTGACCGCAAGGTCTTGCCGGTTCGATTCCGGCCAGCGGCACTAAAAAAGAGGCAGAACGCCTTTTTTTGTTTTTGTTAGTTATTCTGCAACTCGTTTCTGTAATGATGGTCGTAAATCGCGGTAACTGCCACGAACAGCGAAGCGACTATTGGTCCGATGACAAATCCGGAAATGCCGAATAACAGTATGCCACCAAGGGTTGAGAAGAGAACAAGAAGCGGGTGCATTTGAATGTCCTTGCCGATAAGTTTGGGTCTTATAAAATTATCAATTGTGCTGATGACAAAAAACCCAACCAACAATATCAACAGTCCCTGCCAGACATTACCAAGCAAAAGCATAATTATGCCAGCTGGAAACCAGACGATTGATGGACCAACAGCCGGAATCATGGCGCACGCAACCATTATAATGCCCCAGATTAAAGCGCCCTGTACGCCCGTTGCCCAAAATAGCAATCCGGCAAACGTGCCTTGAATCGCGCCGACAATAAATGTGCCTTTTAATGTTGCCCGCGCCGCGGAATTGAATTTTTCATATAGCATTTTTTCCTGTTCATTGCCAAGCGGGGACAAATGCATGAGCCGTTTTAGAATCATTGGTCCGTCTTTAAGGAAGAAAAATAGAGCGTATAGCATCATGAACAACATGAATACAAAATGCAGTGAATTTTGCGTTATGTTTTTTATGTTATTGAACAAGAATAAACTTAACGATTTTGCCGCGTCGCCTGCGTACGATGCCCACTCGGTTTGAGCTTTTTCAATTAGTGGCGCGAGTGATGTTTGTGATAGTTTGTCAGATAAGACCTGAAAACTACTGTTAATGTTCCAGCGCGCCGCCATCTGATATAGATCAACTGATTCGTTTATTAATAACGTTGAAATCAGCGTCAGTGGCAAGAAAATTATTACTATCACCAATATCAATGTTAACAGCGCGGATAAGTTTGGCATTTTGACGCATCTGTTGAACCAGCTGAAAATCGGATAGAATAACATTGCCAAAATCGCGGCCCAGAAAATCGGGTAGAAGAACGGCCTGATAATGTATAAAATCGCGATGGCAAAAATAATAATCAGGCCAAAGAAAAACGCGGAACGCATTTTGTCAAAGCCAAGTTTGTTGTCTATCATATAGCATTGATTACACTGATTAAAATAGATTATATGGATTGATTGTATATTATCACAATTTTGGCCACTTGACAATTTTTGACAGATTTGTTAAAATATCGTCATCTTATTTATCCCTCACTCTTCGCACATTTTCCTGCCCAAAAGCGCGTTGATATTTCTCCACGGCGCTTAGGGTCCTGCGAAGAAGAGGTTTAAGGAAAATATTATGTCAAAGATTCCCAGCGTCCTTGAGATGCTGCAGGCCGGAGCTCACTTTGGGCACAAGGCCTCCAAACGCCATCCTAAAATGGCGCCGTTTATATTTTCTTCCCGCAATGACGTGCACATCATTGATTTGGAGAAAACACAGGAGAAGTTAAAAGAGGTTTTGGAGGCCGTTAAAAAAATGGCGGTTGAAGGCAAGGTGATTTTGTTTGCTTCCACCAAACCGCAGGCGCGCGACATCGTTAAACAATCCGCGACTGATTGCGGAATGCCTTTTCTGGTGGATAGGTGGCTGGGTGGTTTAATCACTAATTTTTCGGAAATCAAGAAGTTGATTAACAAGTACAACAAGATGAAAGAAGAAGAAAAAACCGGCGAGTGGGAAAAATACACCAAGAAAGAACAGGTTGATTTTGCCAAGCACCTGGTGAAAATGGATAAAATTTTGTCAGGTTTGGCGACACTCACGAAATTACCTGATGTGTTGTTTGTCCCGGCAATGCAAAGAGAAAAAACCGCGGTATTGGAAGCAAATCGCATGGGTGTCACGATTGTCGCCATTGCCGATACTAACGCAAATCCTGATAAGTCCGATTATTTTATTCCGGCCAATGACGACGCGGTAAATTCAATCAAAATGATGGTGGAGTTGGTGGCCGGCGCGATTAAGGAAGGAAAGGCGGAGGCGGTAAAGAACGAGGTAAAAAAATAACTTCATTTTTCCTCCCCCTCGCAGGGGGAGGTGCAGGAGGAGGTCTCGCTGGCAATCACTTGACCAGACCTCTCCCTCGCCCTCTCCTACGAGGAGAGGGAAAAGATTGATTAATTTTAAACTATATGACAATCACAGCTGGGGACATCGCCGCGCTTCGCGCGAGGACAGGAGCGGGAATGATGGATTGTAAGAAAGCGTTGGAAGAAACCAACGGCAACGCAGAGCAGGCGATTGAAAATTTGCGTAAAAGTGGGGCAATCAAAGCGGCCAAGCGGGCCGGAAAAATC
>CAYSQU010000124.1:0-2363 GCA_964433365.1 uncultured Gammaproteobacteria bacterium | reverse complement strand
ATCAAAATGACGATGGCACAATGCCGAATATGTCTAATTTTCAAAAGAAAAAATCCGGCGGAGCCGTACGCGCGTTTTTTACTTTGATTTTCGCCTGCGCGTTTTTGGGCGCGGTGGCATGGGCTGGATTTTTTGTGTTCCAGCCAAAATCCGGCTTCGCGGAAAAAGATGTTACCCTCTCAATTTCAGGCGAGGAGCAGATTGTGGCTGGTCAAGAAGTGCACTATCGCGTGCGTTACCGCAATTCGCAAAATGCACCTCTGACAAAGGCGAATCTGCAACTTAAATATCCTGAGGGATTTGTCTTTTCCGGCGCGAGCAAAGAGCCGAATAATGATAAAAAAGATGAGTGGATTTTGGGTAAATTAGACGCGCAAGCCAGCGGATACATTGACATACAGGGCAAATTGTTCGGCGACATAAACAAAAAACAATCATTCCGCGCGTTCCTTAATTATACGCCAGCTAATTTTAATTCTGAATTTCAAAAAGTGGCTAATTTGAACACGGAGATCACAGGATCGCCGGCCACCATAACTGTCACGGCGCCAGCCGAAGCGGTTCCGGGCGCGAGCGTGGAATTTACAGTTGATATAATCCGCCCATCAGACCAGTTGCCAAAAAATTTGGCTTTTGTGTTAGAGCCCGCTGGCGGATTATCGCTTACCTTGGCTGAGCCGGCGAACGACAAAGAAGGTCTGTATCAGTGGGGGCTTGCTGAATTATCTGAAAAAGTCCAGCTCAAGCTCAAGGGCGCTTTTAGTCCGGAAGAAGGCGCGGAAAGCGCTGATGTTAAATTTAAATTGCTTGGCTGGAAAGATGAGAAAAAACAGGGCGAGCCATATGTGTTTTGGACAGAAACAAAGACAGTAAAATTGCTTAAAGCCGATTTGTCAGCAGGGTTGGCAGTCAACGGAACAATGGGCGCTTTGAACATTCATCCGGGCGAGGTTTTGAACGCGGGGTTGGTTGTTAAAAATAACGGCCAAACGGTCTTGAAAAATTTAACCGTCAAATTGGTTTTTGAGACACCGTCATTTGATAAAAAGAGCATGCTTGATTGGGGCAAGCTAAATGATAAGTTTGATGGCCAGATAGATGGAGCGCAGGTGAATGATACAACAAGGCAGGGTAGCATTACATGGACCAAACGGCAGATTGGCGGTTTGGCTAATTTGGCGGCAGGAAAAGAGCTCGCGATTGACATCAACATTCCTCTTAAAAGCGGACAAACGATTGATTTAATTAAATTCACCACCAGCGCCATGACCGCGGGAGTTGAAGTAAAATATGAAAGCGATGGCGCGCAGAAATTATTATCCAGCAACCAAATTAATTTCATTATCAATTCGGATTTAGTTCTTGAAGTTAGGGACAAGGTTACAGGCGACAGTCAAGACCGTGAAATGCATAATATGGATTGGATTGTCTCCAACAGTTTTCACGAGTTGAAAGATATTGAATTGTCCGCGGATATTTATGGCGATGTGATTTGGAATGACAGCGCGTTGAATGTTCCTGCTGGCGAGGCGAAGTTTGACGCGGCAAAAAAACAATTGGTCTGGAAAATTCCATCAATGCCTGTTAGCGTTGACGTGCTGGACTTGAAATTCTCGGTTACAATAAATCAAAAAAATCCGTCGCAGACGAATTTGACTTCAAAGGTGAAAATAAAGGCGCGAGATATTTCAACCGGGCAAGATATTATCATTGCCGGAGATGAGGTGTTGTTGAGTCAGTGATTAGGATTTGCTTTACGCCACATGAAAACTCTGCTATACTTATAGTAGTGGATAACTTAAATTTATGAAAAACAAATTTTGCGAAAAATCTGTTCTCCGTAATGAAAGTGACGTTGAGCAATTTTTCGTTGCTCGTTTGATAAAAGATTTAGGATATAAAGACACGAACATTTTAACCAAGCACGCTATTCCGGCGTATGTGATTGGCAAGGGACAAAAGCGACAAAGTCATATTCCCGATTATCAGCTTCGCATAGGGAAAACCCCCATTTTGATAATCGAAGCAAAACATCCGGAGGAGCCGATAGACAAATACATAACTGAAGCGCAGGACTACGCAATCATAGTCAATAGAGGTTTTATTGGGAAAAATCCTATTCAGTTTGTTTTGGCTACCAATGGAATAAAAACAAAACTTGCAAAGGTTGATGAAAATAAACCAGTCATAGAACTGAACTTTGAGGATTTTTCCGATTCAAACGAAAAATATAAAAAGCTGAAGGAGTTAGTATCACTCAATAGTTTCAAAAAAGGAGCAATCACTCCAAGGGAAGAAATTTTTGAATTTCGCACCCCCGACCTTATTGAACTAAAGGGTGTATTTAAGCAAGCGCACGACTT
>CAYSQU010000123.1:0-2389 GCA_964433365.1 uncultured Gammaproteobacteria bacterium | reverse complement strand
CTAATCTCGGCAGTGACGGGAACGGGCTGACCACCACCGCCAATGCAACCACCAGGACAAGCCATTACTTCAATATAATCATAGCGGCATTTTTTGGCTTTAATGTTATCTAAAAGTTGACGGGCGTTACTGAGCTCATTGACAATGGCAATTTTTAGTTTAGTGCCACCAATTTCTACCGCGGCTTCTTTTAAACCTTTCATTCCCCTAGCCTCTTTAAATTCAATTCGTTGGTTGCTAATTTTAGAAAGTTTTTTCTTATTGTCATAATAATCCTTGCCCAAAAGAACTGATTTGAGACTACCCAGCTTTTGTTTGACTTGCATAAAAGCATCAGCCGTTCTTAGGGCAGATTCCATCACACCGCCACTGGCGCCATAAATAACACCAGCGCCGGATGATTTACCCAAAAAATTATTCATTTTAACAGGCTTTGCATTTTTTAAGTCTATTTTATGGCGTTTAAGCAAATAGGCATATTCACGAGTGGTTAAAACGTAATCAACGGCCGGAAGTTTAAATTTATCATTACCACGAACAAATTCCAAAATATGGCGTTCTAAACTTATTTCTTGTTTTTTAGCCGTGCAAGGCATAATTGAGACGACGATAATATTCTCCGGTTTTCTTTTGGTTGCCTCGGCCCAGTAGGATTTGATGAGAGCGCCGGACATAATTTGAGGTGAGCGAGCACTGGTTAAATGAGGAACAAAATCGGGATAATAAAATTCCACAAATTTAACCCAGCCCGGGCAGCAAGAAGTGATCATGGGCGTGTCTTTTTTCCTTTCCAGCCAATAAATCAGTTCGCGAGCTTCTTCATAAGTGGTAAAATCAGCTCCGGCGGTGACATCAAAAATTTCATCAAAACCGAGGTTTTTAGCACTGCCAACTAGTTTATCGGTAACAACTTCGCCATAATCCAGACCAAACTCTTCACCAATACTGACACGGACAGAAGGGGCAATTTGAGCGACAATTAGTTTTCCGTGTTTCTTTTTGTTTTTGATTAATTCTTCTACTATCGGCCAGTGAGGGACGCCCTGAATAGCGCCAACTGGACAGTGAACAATACACTGGCCGCAATAAGTGCAATCTTTGGTTCGGTCGTTGGTTGGTTTGGTTTGGGTGAGGTGGCCTTTATTTTTAGTTTCGTAGAAATTTACAGTTTGTTTGTTGGTGCAAATTTCAGTGCAAATACCGCAATCAATACATTTAGAACTATCAAACTCAATAAAGCCTTGAGCAAATAGTTTGGCTTGATCTGTTCTAAAATCAATTTCTTTTTTGTCAAAACAGGAGTATTCTATTTTATTTAGTCTGTTTTTTAGTTTTTTATCAGACCAAGCGCTATAATTCCAGCTAGGATTATTACCTTTGCGATCTTTATAGCGAGTAATTTTAGCGCCATAGTCATGAGCATATTTTTTTAAGGGGCAGTTCTCCTCTTCAATACAAGAAGAACATTTTTCAATATGTTCGGCATAAATCATTTCCAGATTGGTTTTACGAGCCCGTTTGACGTTGTCGGAGTTGGTGGTAATTTCCATGTTTTTTTCAATTGGCGTGGAACAGGAAGTGACCAGCCCTTGGCCGGCAATTTCAACTAAACAAACCCGACATTTGCCCTGCACGGGCAGATCGGGGTGTTTACAGAGGGTGGGAATAAAGATATTATTGCGCAAACAGACATCTAAAATAGTTTCGCCAGTTTGGGCGGAATATTTTTGATTATTAATAGTGATTGAGATTTTGGTTGACATGTGTTATTATTTGAGACAATATAATAATATAAAATAAACAATAATATTTAAATAGGTGGAGGTGTAAAATGAAATCTCAAATGATAGTTTATGTTGACCCTGCAAATATTAATAGAATGTTGCAAGGTGAATTAACAGAATGTCTTGGTTTTTCTTCGGATCATATCTGTCAGTATTATAATCAGGCAATTACAATACCAATTAAACGGAGCTTGATTCATGGCTCTAATAATGATGACTACCGATACAAAAAATTCAAGGGAATGGTTGACAAGCATGAATCTGTTGTTTGTGCAGAGATATTACAGAATTTCAAACGTCCGAAAGATGATGTGTATCTTGTTACTCGTGAAGATATAATCGAGTAATAAAATTTCTAATAGCCACGATGAAAATATCGTGGCTATTTTCTTTTATTGGCTACAAATTTTTAATTCGTGGTGCCAGTTGCTAATAGGATCTTTTTTGATATTGGCATAGTAGCTGGTGATGGCATTGACGGCCATTTTACCGAGCGAGCACAGAGAACTATTTTGCATGGTAAAAATAATATCAGCAAAAAGGTTTTGGTCATAGTTTCCGGCTTGATACATTTCAAATAACCGGTAAGTGCCTTCGCGGCAAGG
>CAYSQU010000122.1:0-2392 GCA_964433365.1 uncultured Gammaproteobacteria bacterium | reverse complement strand
TTCAGTCGTCCCTACGGGACTTTACCATCTTTAATTACATTTTGCAGGCACTAAACTGCCTGCCTAACGAACGGACGTCCCTACGGGACAAAAAATATGATTGACTCTCACTGTCACCTTCAATTCAATGCCTACAAAAACGATGTCGTGGCAGTCATTGGGCGTTGTTGTGAGAAAAAAATGATAATGAATGTGGTCGGCACACAGCGCGATACGAGCGTTGCCGCAGTTGAGTTGGCAGAAAAATATGATAATATCTATGCCACAATTGGATTGCACCCAGTCCACACCACCTCCACCGAAGTTGATGAAGAAGAAATAAATTTTAAATCCCGCGAAGAGATCTTGGATTATGAATTTTATAAAAAGTTGGCGAGCCATCCAAAAGTGATTGGAATAGGGGAGTGTGGCATAGAACTTTTTCACTTGCCAGCCGACGCTGACCGCGAGGCGATTGTGGCTAAACACTCTGAATCGTTTTTGTTGCAAGCCAAACTGGGGCAAGAGCTCAATTTGCCGATGGTGATACATGTCCGCGACGCGTATGAGGAGATGATTGATACACTAAAAAAGAGTATATCTCGCTTGCAATCACTTGACCAGACCTCTCCCTCGCCCTCCCCTTTGAGAAGGGGAGGGAAAATTGAGGGAGTCGTCCACTGTTACACAGGTGACTGGCCAACTGCCCAAAAATTCCTTGATTTGGGCCTATATTTGGGCTTTACGGCAGTAATTACCTTCCCGCCAAGAAAGACCAATCCGAAGGCAGATTTAGACCTCAAAGAGGTCGTGGAACACTGCCCATTAGATAAAATCCTTATTGAGACAGATGCCCCATATTTAGCCCCCAAAAAGTACCGTGGCCAGCGTTGCGAGCCATGGATGGTGGAAGAAGTCGCGGCCAAAATCGCAGAAATTAGAGGGTTGACGAAAGAAGAGGTGATTAAGATTACAGAGGAAAACGCAAGGCGGTTGTTTACCCGTATTACAAAGTGAGGAAATTATCCCCACCTCTATTTAAAAAATCCTCTTGACCAGAATGTTTTTATATAGTAAAATAGTGGCGTCTTATGGATGCAAAAGACCGCAGATATTATCTATTCGCGCTT
This sequence comes from uncultured Gammaproteobacteria bacterium, assembly GCA_964433365.1. GTDB lineage: Bacteria > Patescibacteriota > Patescibacteriia > Magasanikbacterales > UBA922 > CAYSQU01. Next base: position 1,283 of record CAYSQU010000122.1, on the reverse strand, counting down.
AGAATTATTGAGGACTTTGGCGCCTCAATCGCTGTCCCGGTTGTTGTATTTGTGTTATTTGGGCAGTGGCTAGATGGTAAGTATGAAAAAGGCCCATGGTTTACAGTAATAGCGTTTGCTTTAGCGGCTGTCTTGAGTGGAAAGATGATTTATAAGAAGGCAAAACGATATGGAAAAGACTATCAAGATATAGACAAATAAATTATGGCAGGAACGATTCACATTCCAACTCTTGCTCCGGAAACATTATTTCATGTTGGTCAATTTAGCATAACCAACACAATGATTAACGTCTGGCTGGCAATGACAATTTTGTTTGTTTTTGGGTTGTTTGTAAAACGCGCGTGCCGACTAAGGCCAACCAAGTTGCAAAATTGGTGTGAGTATTTTTTAGAAATTTTACTTGGATATTTTGACCAAGTTACTGGAGACAGAAAAAAGACAATGAAGTTCTTACCCATTGTCGGCTCTGTCTTCTTTTTTATTCTACTTTCCAACTGGCTCGGACTTCTGCCAGGCACAGGCAGTTTGACATATGGCCACACAATGGTCTTGCGTCCAGCTAATACTGATTTGAATTTAACAGTCGCCATGGCTTTAGTTGCGGTAATTAGCTCGCACTTGTTTGGTTTTTTTGCAGTTGGTTTTTTTTCGCATATCGGCAAATTTATTCAAATAAAAAATATAATTTTGAGTATTAAAAAAGGTCCAATCGCGATTTTTACCGCCTTGATTGAATTTATGGTTGGAATAATTGAAGTTGTGTCTGAAATTGCTAAAGTGCTTTCACTATCTCTCAGGTTGTTCGGAAACATTTTCGCGGGTGAGGTTCTGATCTCGGTTATTTCCGCGTTGGTCGCGGCCATAGTGCCAACTCCATTTATGTTATTGGAATTGTTGGTCGGTTTGATTCAGGCAGGAGTATTTACCATGTTGACAATTGTGTATTTGACAGTAGCGACTAGTGAACCGCACGGCGCCGAAGAACACTAATAAATTTATTAAATGATGTACTTTCCGAGGTTAAACAACCCAACTCCTCGTAAGAAAAACATCAATAAGTAAAAACATATGGAAGGATTATCACACGAATCAATCGTGGTGATGGCCAAGGCATTTGCCATGGCAATCGGTGGTATGTTTCCTGCTTTGGCTATCGGCAAGTTGGTAGGCAAGGCCATGGAGTCAATTGGACGCAATCCAGAGTCAGCTGGAAAATTGTTTGTCCCAATGTTGCTTGGCGCCGCTTTTGCCGAGGCCATCGCCATTTACGCGTTGGTGGT
>CAYSQU010000121.1:0-2437 GCA_964433365.1 uncultured Gammaproteobacteria bacterium | reverse complement strand
TATCGCCCGGCGCGCCCAATGTAACAATTGACAACACTTGCGTGTCTCCGCGTTGAAATAAGCCAGAACCATGCACGCGCGGCAGTAAATCAATTTCGGATATTAACTGGCGAATCTCTGTAAGTTTGCGTCCGTCTAAACGTTGTTCTTTGTCCAAAATTCTTTCCGTGATATGCTCTTCAACGTATAATTTTATATTCTTTAACACGCTCGCGACAATTTCATCCGACGTTTCTTTTTCTTTCAACAAGCCCTTGACGGCAATTTCAATTTTTCCTATCATTTCATTTCTTTCGGCGCGGGACTTTTTTGGCTTGTCAAAAATAATTTCATCAACATTTTTTCTAATGTAGTCCTTAACAATTTTTTCCGACTCGCGCGTTTTAATTGTCGCGTCTGTCTCTTCAATCGCCTCTTCAATTGTCATTTTCTTCACATCCAAGTCCTTTTGAATTTTCTTAATAAAATCAATTATCGGATCGCACTGTTTCAAGCCCCATTTCATTGCTTCTAACAGCTTATCTTCTGGTGTCTCTTTTGTGCCCGCCTCAACCATTACTAATTTGTCTGAAGTGCCGACCACCACTAAATTAAATCCTCCCTCTTCTATTTCTTTAACAGAGGTATTGAGAACAAATTGATCCTCTTTCAAACCAATTCTTGCCGCGCCAATCGGGCCGTCCCATGGAATTGTGGAAATTGACAATACAATGGAAGCGGCGAGCAATGACACAATAGCCGCGTCATTCTCGCCATCAACAGCAAGGGCCGTTAAAACCACTTGCACATCATTGCGAATACGTTCATCAAACAGTGGTCTGATGGATCTGTCAACCATTCTTCCGGACAAAATCGCCTCGTCTGATGGCCGGCCTTCGCGCTTAATAAATCGCGAACCCTTGATCTTGCCCGCCGCGTATAACTTTTCCTCAAAATCCACCATCAGCGGAAAATAGTCAATATTCGCGCGAATATTTTTGCTTTTGACGACGGTCGCTAATACAACCGTGTCGCCATAACGAACAGTGCAGGAACTATTCGCCTGTAACGCAAACTTGCCCACCTCAACAATGAGTTCTCGCCCACCCCATTGGATGGACCACTTCTTGATATCCATAAATTTTCTTTTAGGAAGATGCTCCAAGAGCTATAGATCCCATTCAAGGACCTAGGTGTCCCCGGATCATCTTCGCGAATTAATTAAAAACTTTTCTTTTTCTCTTCCCAAATCAATAAAATCATCGGCCGCTTCCGTAAGTTTCGCGGAAACAGTGTCGCCAAACGCGACCACCTCCACCTGCTTGCCAGCGCTTTTTTGCAAATATTCAACAAGCGGTAAATAGTCGCCGTCGCCGGACACAATCACAACCGCGTCCAAACTCTGCGACAAACGAATCGCGTCCACCGTTAAACCAACATCCCAGTCCGCTTTTTTCATGCCTGTTGAAAAAACTTGCAAATCCTTTTCTCTGGTCTCAATGCCCAAATTGTAAAGCGCTTCAAAAAATGGTTGTTCTTCTTTTGATTCTGTTTTAACAACATAAGCGATAGCGCGAATAAGCTTTCTGCCGGCAACCGCTTCTTTAACAATATTGCCAAAATTCACTTTCTGGCCATACAAATTCTTCGCGGAATAATACATGTTCTGCACATCAATAAACACCCCAACGCGTTGCTCGGGGTGCTTCAAAGGATTTCTTTTATTCTTCAATGGCGTCTGCATCTTCGTCTTTTATTTCTTCGGCAACTGTCTCGCCAGCCACGCCGGGCTTGTCTAAAACCTTTGCTTGTTTAATTTTCAATTTTTTAGTCAGCTCTTCGTATGATTTAGCATTCTCTTTCTTCAAATAGCGAAGAAACCGTCGCCTCTCGCCAACCTTGCGGAGCAAACCGCGGCGGGATGAATGGTCTTTGTGGTGCAATTTTAAATGGTCTGCCAATTCCTTGATTTCTTCGGATAAAATGGCAATCTGCACCTCTGTTGACCCAGTATCTCCTTCGTGGGTCTGGAACTTCTTTATTACCTTTAGCTTTTTGTCCTTGTCCAACATACATTATATATTATAGGCCGTGGGCTCGTATGGGTGAACCTCGGTCTGTGAGTATGCCCAGCATTTCAACTTGTTGTAGTGCTGGGTATGGAGAAAGTATACTCCGACTTGGCTTTTTTGTCAATAGCGCGCGATGTTACTCCCAAAAACAATTTGAGACGGTTACAATCTGCTTCCATGGCCCGTTCGGGACTTGGCTTTTGTCCACAAAACGCCAACTTGTCTGGTCTAAACCAGTTAATCCAAGATGTGTTTTTACTGCCGGAGAAACATCCAGCCCTGCCTTACTGCCGTCGGCATTTTTTGGCGCTGAAACACCAAAAACATAGGCAAAATCATCACTCTCATAGGGCCCAACGTCTTCCACCTGCGCGTACGCGATTTTA
>CAYSQU010000120.1:0-2459 GCA_964433365.1 uncultured Gammaproteobacteria bacterium | reverse complement strand
GTTTTTCTACCTGCTCGCTATCAAGAAGTTTAATTGCCATTTCAGATTGTTTTAAAATCATCGTCAAAAAGAAATCCAGCCAAGCAGTTATATTTTCATCTTTTTTTCCGAAAGTTTTTTGGCTTCTGCGAAGAGCGATGTAATAATCGTTTTTATTGTCTTCTATGAACTTCTCGTGAGAAATATAGGGCATATAAGAATAGCCTTCTTTGAGCAACAATAGATTGGTCAAAATTCTGGAGAGTCTTCCATTTCCATCTTGAAAAGGATGAATACTTAGAAATTCAACGATAAAATTGCCAATAACCAAAAGTGGATGGATTTTCTTTTCTTTTAATGCTGTTTTAATCCAGTCAACTAGTTCTTGCATCTTTTTAGGAGTCAGGTAGGCTGGCACAGTTTCAAACACTACCCCGATTACATTCTTATTCTCGTCATACATTTTAACGTCATTCTCTATTTTTTTGTAATCTCCTTTGTGCCTTTCGTCTTTGGAAACGTGTTTTAACATTTCATTGTGAAAATGCTTGATAGCACTTTCGCTGAAAGATAACGCCTTCCAAGAATCAAAAACGTTTTTGAGGAGTTCATAATATCCGCTAACTTCTTGTCCATCTCTGTTTTTCCATTTTCCAACTTTTATCCCTTGAATCAATTTTTCAACTTGTTCATCGGATAGATTGGAACCTTCAATACGAGTAGAAGCGCCAGCCGAAGTAACCAAAACCGACCTTTTCAGACGACCCAAAATCTGGGGGCTTAAATTAACGCCTCCGGTCCATCTTCCCTTGATTTCGTCTATTTTAGCTATCCTAGACCAGATTTCGGCTGAGATATTAGCAAATCTTGGCTCAAATTGGTTGTTTTTTTCCATATGGTTATCTTATGTATTAACTATATAAGATTATATTAGATTATATAAGATAAGTCAAAAGCAAGTTTGATTTTGTCACATATCTTTATTAAGGCAATGACACATTAGCTTCGTGGCACACGAAGTCAAATTAGTTATCCACTCCAGCGGGGAACGGAGTAAATAGCAAAAAACAATGCAAATGACGCTACTAGTGCTATAATTATAAAGTAATCACAAATCTGTCAAAATGAGCCACTCTGATTTAATCTTATTCATTTTCTCCCTAGCCATTCTGCTACTGATGGCTATTGTCTCTGGTCGTCTTGCCCATTATCTTAAAATGCCAAAAGTCATTGGTGAACTTATGGGAGGCATAATCTTGGGTCCGACTGTTTTGGGATTATTTTTTCCTGATATCAAACAACTGCTTTTCGCCTCTTCGGGTTCAGTTTTTCAAGCCAGAGACGCTTTCGTTAAATTAGGAGCGATTTTATTGCTGTTTGTCATTGGGCTGGAAATCAATCTGCCCAAAATCAAGGAACTGCGAAAAACCATTGCTTGAACAAGTTTTTTCGGTTCATCCTTTCCTTTTATCTTGGGATTGTCATCTGTATTTCTATTCCCCCAAATTTGGAATTATTCGCCTGACCAAAACAAGTGGCTTTTGCCATTGTTCATCGGCACCGCCCTTTCCATTTCCGCCTTGCCAGTGATTGCCAGAATACTTTTAGACTTGGGACTTATCAAAAGCAAGGTTGGCTCCGTAATTTTAGCTACCGCCACTATTGACGATATTGTCGGCTGGATAATGTTTGCCATAATCGTGGCTAATTTTTCTCCTGACGCAAAACATATCAACCCAGCCCTGACAGCTTTTGGCATTTTAGCGATGTTTGTTTTTGCACTCACTGTTGGAAAAAGACTAGCCAAGAAGCTAACCATTTGGAGCGAGAAGAAAGATGACAGCGATAGTTTGTTTTTGGGCATTACTTTGACTCTCGTTCTTTTAAGTGCCACTCTGGCTGAAAGAATCGGTATCCACGCAGTCCTTGGAGCCTTTCTGATTGGTATCGCATTTTCTAACAGCGAACCACACAAAATGCACACTGCGATACGCCGAATGGTTCTCTATTTCTTTTCTCCCTTGTATTTTGTCGCTGTCGGCCTGCAGGTCAATTTTTTGAAACATTTTGATTTTACCTTAGTTCTTATTGTTATTGGCATTGCCACAATCGGAAAAGTTCTGGGAGCGTTTATTGGAGCAAAAATATCTAAACTTACCACTCGGGAATCTTTAGCCGTAGGATTCGGAATGAATGCCAGAGGTGCTGTTGAAATTATTCTCGCTACTTCAGCTTATCAAGCTAAACTCATAGATGAGCGGATATTCGTAGCTGTTATCGTTATGGCGATAGTTACAACATTAATGAGCGGACCGCTGATGAAAAAAACACTAGCGTGAAAATAGCTAGGGAACGAAGAATATAGCAAAAATGCATAAAAACCACGCCAAGAAATAAACGATTCCAGGGAGCGGAGCGGTGGAGGCACAACAAAAACACCCTTGCGAGGTGCTTTGTAAAGTTTCACAATCTTATGCGAT
>CAYSQU010000119.1:0-2459 GCA_964433365.1 uncultured Gammaproteobacteria bacterium | reverse complement strand
GATTGGTATTAAAACGCGACGCGAATTATCCTGAAATTTTGGTTTTGGAAATGGCGGCGAACCAGCCGGGAGATATTGAGTCATTGATAAACATCGCGCCTTGCCATGTTGCCGTTGTCGCGGCCGTGTCGTCGTCGCATTTGAAATTTTTTAAAACAGTAAAAAAAATCGCGCAGGAAAAACGGTTGATTGTCAGCCACTTGAAAAAGACCGACTATGCGATTTTGAACCGCGATGACGTTGAAGTGTTTGAAATGCGCAAAAAAACCGACGCTGACGTGATTACTTTTGGTTTTCATCCCGAGGCCGATGTCAGGACCAGCGATATGTCAGTTAAATATTCCGATGACGGACGACACTGGCCGGAGGGCGTATTTTTCAAAGTAATTTATAACGGCAGTATTGTGCCTGTGTATTTACCAGGCATTGTCGGCGAACACTCAATTTACCGCGCGTCAGCGGCCATTGCAATTGCTTTGGTGTTTGGCATGAATTTGGTGGAGATTTCTACTGTCTTGAAAGATATTAAAATGCCGCCTGGCCGAATGCGATTGATTAAAGGCATTAAAGACACGCTTTTGATTGATGATTCGTACAATGCCTCGCCAGCGGCTGTTAGGGCTGGCTTGGAGACACTTTCTCGCGTAGAAATCACAGGCAATGGCGAACGCTATGCCGTGCTTGGCGATATGTTAGAATTGGGGGCGCAAACAGAAAACAGCCATCGTGAAGTTGGATTACGCGTGGCAGAACTCGGCATTGATTTTTTCATTACAGTCGGCGAGGCAATGAAACACGCGGCCATTGCCGCCAAAGAAGCAGGCATGCCGGAAAATAGCGTGGTGTGTCTTAACAGCGCCGAAGAGGCCGGCAGATTTTTACAAGAAAAAATGCAAACAGGTGATGTGATTTTAATCAAGGGCTCCCGCGCAATGCATATGGAGCGGATTGTCAAAGAAGTCATGGCCGAACCCGAGAAGGCGGACGAGTTGTTGGTGGGGTAGATGTGTAGAGACGCATTGCATGCGTCTCTGATTGGCGGATGTATTGACAGGTGGGCATTTTTTTAGTATAATTTTTACACTCGCGCCATCATCGTCTAACGGTTAGGACACAGGCTTCTCAAGCCTGGTATCGGGGTTCGATTCCCCGTGGTGGTACATGTCAGGGTAGCTCAGTTGGTAAGAGCGGAGGATTCATAACCCTCAGGTCGGGAGTTCGACTCTCCCTCCTGACACAAATATGTTTTCGCATTGGCAAAACAAAATAAAAGACGACTGGGTCATCATGTTTTTTTTGTTGGCCGTCTCGGCATTTTTTTTGTTTTACCGCCTCGGTATGCCAGTTTTGGAGAACTGGGATGAAGGGATTTATTCAAACATCGCCGGCGAGATTGTTGAAAGCGGTAATTGGTGGCATTTGCAATTGCAGGGCGCGCCTTGGCTGGAAAAAGAGCCATTGGTATTTTGGTTTATGGCGCTTGCTATTAAAGTTTTTGGGTTCACCACGTTTGCCTTGCGTTTTTCATCCGCGTTTTTGTCAATTTTTATCGCGCCACTGTTTTATCTGTTGGCAAGAAAATTTTCTAATAAAATTTTTTCTTTGCTTCTCACGCTTTTGTTTTTTTTCTCGCCAGTGCTTTGGCACGCGCACATGTTAAGGGTGGGGGATTTGAACGCTATTGGGTTAGTCACGTTTTTGGCCGCGCTCACGGCTTACGTTTATCTGCGAGATAATAGGCATTTTTGGATTATTGGCGTTTGTGTCGCGTTGAATTTTTTGACACGCGGGTTTGTCGGATTGCTTTTGCTCGGCATTATTTTGTTTTCTGAATTTGTTCGGCCATATTTTAAACAAGAGAGGTGGACAGTTCGTCGGTTTATTATCACGATAGCGATAGCGCTTTTGCCTTGGATAGCTTGGCATTTGACGCAGTATTTGGGCAATCCAACAGAGTACATCAGAATATATTGGCAAGAGCAGTTTTTTAGCCGGATTTATTTGCCTTTGCAAAATCATTCCGGTGATTGGCTGTTTTATTTTCGTTTTCTCAAAGCCAAACTTGGAGTGTGGTATATGGCGATTTTTGGTTTGAGTGTTGTCTTTGCGACGTATAAAACAATGTGGTCAAAGTATGGTGCTTCAGTGCTTTGGTGCTTCAGTGCTTTGGTGCTCATTGCCGCGTTGCAATTGATGCGGACAAAGCTTAATTGGTATGTCTTGCCATTGGCGCCGATTTTGTATTTGTTGGCTGGACAAATGTTTTGGGAAATTTATCACCACGTAAAATCCGCCTCATCGGCGGATCACGTGGTTGTAATAGTTTGTATGTTGGTTTTAATAGTTCATCTGGGTGTTTTAGTCCATTCGCGCGTCAGCGCTTTACAAAGCATTCCTTCTAATCCAACTTTGCCGGTCTCTGGGCCTTGGTACGAAGGCAAGGTCTTACCCGCGTATTA
>CAYSQU010000118.1:0-2460 GCA_964433365.1 uncultured Gammaproteobacteria bacterium | reverse complement strand
CGCATATACTGGCATGAAGTCATTGCCAAAAGAAATTGAACAGGTGTTAGTTCTCGGCGGTGATGACAGCGCATTTTATACTAAAAAGACATTGTTGGATTTTATTGAAAAACACATAGAGACAAACGCAAAATTATCGCTTTTGTCAGTTGAATTGGATAATCCGTCAAGGGTTGGCAGAATAGCGCGATATCCGGATCAATCAATCGCGATTGTAGAAAAAGAATACTGGACAGAGGTAGAAGAAAACATGAAAGAAATTAGCACTGGCACATTTTGTTTTGACAGAGCATGGTTTCAAAATATGTATCCGACAATGCCGATGTTAAGAAAATTGGGCGAATATGCTTTGCCAGCGGCGCTTGCTGTCGCGCGCGGAGAAGGAGTAAAATATCAAGTGATAAAATTAGAAAATAGCGATGAATGGTTTGGGATAAATACAAAAGAGGAATTGGAGGAGGCGGATAATAGAAAAAATATATGAAAACAGAAAAACAATTTTTAACTGGCGCGGAAGTGGTAGTGCAGGCGGCGATTGACGCGGGGGCGACGATGATGTTTGGTTACCCGATTACGCCCGGCACAGAGATTTTGTCGCATTGGATTAAAACCGCGCAAGTAAATAAAAATTTAAGATACTTGCAAACTGAAGATGAAATTGCGGCCGGTTTCGCGGTGTGCGGGTCGGTGATGGCTGGCGAAAAGGCGTTCACAGCCACAGCCGGGCCAGGCACTACTTTGATGCAAGACGCTATGAGCATGGCTGATGGCATGCGTCTGCCTTTTGTCGCGATTGTTGTACAACGTGGCGGGCCAAGTTCCGGCACAGTGATTTATTCCCAGCAAGAAGTCAATTTGGCGATTCACGGCGGCAATGGCGAGGGCTTGCGTTTGGTTTATTCGCCAAGCACATTATTGGAACTTTATGAATGCACGAGATTAGCTTTTAATAACGCGTGGAAATATAATTTTCCAACAGTGGTTTTGTCTGATGGATTTTTAATGAAAACCAGGCAAACAGTTGATTTAAATTTTACGATTGAGAATTTTAAGGCAGAACCATTTGTGTCAGAAAACACGCAAAAAAATATTAGAAATATTTATACGTTTGAGGAAGAACTTGGAAAAAAGCTGGCAGAGGATAAAAAAGATTTTGAGAAAATGGCGGATGAAGTTGTAAAATTTGAAAGTTATTTTGGGACAAGAAACAAGAAACAAGAAACAGGCAATATCCAATATCCAATATCCAATATCCAATTTGACGAACTGATTGTCTCACATGGGATTGTAGCGGGGGCGGCAAAGATGGCGGTTGATGAGTTGCAGAAACAAGGTAAAAAGGTGGGATTGTTTAGACCGATTACACTAAGCCCGTTTCCGAAAGATGAGCTGAATAAATTGGCGAGCCAAGTCAAAAAGATATTTGTTGTTGAATCAAGCATGGGACAGTTGAGGGATTTGGTGAAGCAGAATTTGGAAGTTGGTGTCAAAGTTGAAGGATTATATAGGCCGGCAGAGGGGATTGAGAGTGAAGAAATTATTAATTCGTTGATATCCAGATTTCCGGATAATCCAGATTAACGGATATCTGTAAATCTGAATTATCTGTATATCCGTATCTAAAAGTATGTCGAAGGAAGCAAAATTTTGTCCAGGTTGCGGGCATCCAATCGTGCTTAGATTTTTGTACTCTGTTTTAAAAGAAATGGGATTAGAAAAAAAAGCGGTTTTGGGTTTGGATATTGGCTGTTCGCTTTTGGCTTGGGATTTTTTGCCAATCAATACTTTTCAAACCCATCACGGCCGTGTTACTCCAACAATGGTCGGCTTTAAGCGCTCTCAACCGGATTCAATTTGTATTGGCTACACTGGCGATGGCGGCGCGTATGCCATTGGCATGCAGGGATTGTTTTGGGCGGCATTGCGCAATGACCCTGTTACAGTAATTGTGGTAAACAACACGATTTATGCTATGACTGGCGGGCAATTGGCGCCGACAACCATGCCTGGCCAGAAAACAGACACTTCGCCATCTGGCAATGAACAGGCAACAGTGATGGGTCCGGAATTAGTTCGCTCACTCAACGCCAAGGCGTATGTGGCGCGCGCGGCAGTAAATGATGTTGTTGGCCTGCAATCGGCTCTACGCAAAGCGTTTGAGGCGCAAAAAGCAGGTAATTTTTCCTTGGTTGAGGTTTTGTCATTTTGTCCGACAAATTGGAGGACGAAAGGGGCGGAGACGAATGAATTTTTGGAGGGGATGAAAAAAGTTTTTAAATTGGGTGAGCTATAAATTATATGCTTATTAAAATTTTACTATCCGGCGATGGCGGTCAGGGCATTCAATTAATGTCTGATTTGATTTGTCGGTCAGCGATTGAACAAGGTTTTTTTGTCAGTCATATCCCAAACTACGGTCTGGAACAGCGTGGCGGGGTCTCGTTGGCTTTTATCCAGATT
>CAYSQU010000117.1:0-2468 GCA_964433365.1 uncultured Gammaproteobacteria bacterium | reverse complement strand
CACGGATAACGTACTACGCCAGCATCGGCCAGCATTAATCCCAATCGCGCTGTTGACTCACCGGTTTTGATAATACTTGGTGTGGCTTTGAGTGAGACGTCCTCTTTCGCGCGCTTTATTTTTAATGTTAATTCTTCTTTGCCGTGCGCTTGAACAAAAGTAACCATGCCCTGCGATGATTTTACTGCTTCGTTATTTATAGACACAACTTCATCGCCAAATTTAATACCTGCTTTTTCCGCAGGCGAACCCTTTTCCACCATTTGCACCAAGACCTTTTGCTGTTCAACAAGAATCGCGCCCTTATCAATGCCTTCAGACACATCAGTCGGCAGACCAATCATAAAACCAATGCCAAGTAAGACACCTGCTAAAACAAAATTCATTGTAACACCCGCGACCAACACTATCACCCTTTTCCATGCTTTTTGATAGCCAAAACTGTCCGGCTCGTTAGCCAAATCACCGTCTTGGCCTTTAATGTTCACAAACCCGCCCAACGGAAGCCAGTTGAAAGAGTAAACAGTGCTTTCTGAATCCACCTGTTGTGTCTCTTTTTCTCTGCCCCAAAAAAATCTCCAACTCCGCCCGATTCTCTGCACCCCAAACGCTCTTGGCGGAAAACCAAACCCAAATTCAAAAACTTTCATCCCGGCTTTGCGGGCGGTGATAAAGTGTCCAAATTCATGAACTAAAACAAGGAGCGCCAAGACCACAAGAAAAATCACCAAAGTGAGCATATTGACCTTTGTTTAATGATAATGATATAATTATCTCATAGATACGACGAAAAGACAAGAAAACCGTTGAATTATTACACTGCTACATTGCCACACTGTTAACAATGTAACAATTTAACAATTTAATTTTTAACTCACACACAATATGATGGCACTATACATCATACTTGCCGTCGTAGCAGTGGTGCTCGTCTGGGTCATCGCTGTCTACAACGGTCTCGTCCGTTTAAATAACCGCACAAAAGAGGCATGGAGCGACATTGACGTGCAATTAAAAAGACGCCACGATTTGATTCCAAATTTGGTCAATAGCGTCAAGGGCTACATGTTGCATGAAAAAACATTGTTGGAAAACATCACACAGGCACGCTCGCAAGCCATGAGCGCGCAATCAGCAGGCAATACTGCCGAATTATCCAAAGCCGAATCAGCGCTTGGCGGAATGTTGGGTAAATTACAAATCGCGGTAGAGGCCTATCCTGATTTAAAAGCCAATCAAAATGTGGCGCAATTGATTGACGAACTTTCCGACACTGAAAACAAAATTCAAGCGTCCCGCAGATTTTACAATGGCAATGTCCGCGACTTCAACACCAAAATGGAGACATTTCCAACCAACACAATCGCAGGCATGTTGAAATTCACGAAATATACTTTCTTTGAGGTGGAAGATAAAACAGAAAGACAGAACGTGGAAGTGAAATTGTAATGTACGAAATACGGAAACTACGAAATTACGAAACGAACAATATGTACTCTCAAATTGACTCTAACAAGCGCAAAACAGCGCTATTGATTAGCGTTTTCATCGCCTTTATTCTCGCTATTGGCTGGTTTGTTGGCAATTATTCGGGCTATGGCAATAGTATGGTTGTTTTTGCTGTTGTCTTATCTGTTTTGATGACACTTATTAGTTATTATAACGGCGACAAAATCGCTTTGGTTTCCACTGGCGCGAAAGAAATTAAGAAAGAAGAAAATCCATATGTATATAAAATGGTGGAAAATCTGTGTATCACCGCTGGCTTGCCAGTGCCAAAGGTCTACATCATTGACTCCCCTGCCCTAAACGCGTTTGCAACCGGACGAGACCCACAGCATGCTTCTGTCGCTCTGACAACCGGGATTATCCAGGCCTTACAAAATGAAGAATTGGAGGGCGTAATCGCGCACGAACTTTCACATGTAAAAAATTTTGATATTCGTTTAATGACAATTGTGGTGGTGTTAGTTGGGTCAATTGCCATTATTTCTAGCTGGTTTTTCCGCGCGCAATATCTTATGGGTGGCCGCAGAAGTAATAATGACCGTGGAGGCGGGCAAATCGCCGGCATAATCATGATTGTCGGTTTTGTGCTATTGATGCTGTCGCCAGTCATTGCCGAACTAATCAAACTCGCCATCTCACGCAAGCGCGAATACCTCGCTGACGCGTCTGGCTCGCTTTTGACTCGCTATCCCGAAGGCCTTGCCCGCGCGCTGGAAAAAATCTCACAATCAAACACCCCCCTCCAAACCGCCTCTGCTGCCACCGCGCATCTTTTTATCTCAAATCCTTTCAAGGGAAAGTCGTTCTTGAATATGTTTTCTACCCACCCGCCCATTGAAGACCGTATAAAAAAATTAAGAGGAATGGCGTAATAAAATTACAAATTCAAAATTACAAATACCAAATAACTTGGATTCTAACTTCTAACGCAACAAATATGTGAATTAGAATTGATTAAT
>CAYSQU010000116.1:0-2470 GCA_964433365.1 uncultured Gammaproteobacteria bacterium | reverse complement strand
CGAAGCGCTTTCGCGCTTACTCCACCGCGCTACTTATTAAACACCTCAACCCAAATCTTCCCCGCTTTTAATTTTATCTCTTCTCTTAATTCATTATAAAATCTAGTCCGACTTGTCCGGTCTATTTTTTTCCATGTGCCGGCAATCTTCACACCATCAAAATACACTTCAACAACGCCAGTCCCAATTGTCTCCATAGATATTCTCCCAATCTCATCCAATACTCGCGTTTTGACATGCTGAACAATCACTGTATCGGCAACAATCAAAGAGCCGTCCGCGTCACGATGCTCTTCCCCGGCCTGCGACCGTTCATATTTCTCCGTTGATGAATTATACTTCCATTCTACGACATAACTCGGCGCCAAAAAATCCACCATAATACTGCTCGTACTCGCAGTCCCACATTCTACATTCTGTATTCCACATTCCCCAAATGTCCACCACTCGACGTTATCTGTGATCAGTGATCCGCGGTCATTATAGCTAACCACTGCATTATTCCACAATTCGCTTGACGTATACACATTATGCGGAGCTAAACGAGACGGCGAACGCCAAAAATTTTTGCCATAATAAAACTCATTCACGTCAAGAATTCCATAATCCTTAATTTTATTCAGCGCGTCCGGAGAACCGCCGCAATGCATATACATTGGTTGGCCATACTCTGAAACCCAATCAAGATAATATGGTCGAGCGCTTCTGACCGGGCCGATTTGCTCAACCGCGGCGTCCGCGGGATAAATCGCCATAAAGCGCGTGTAGTTCGCTTCCACCGGCGCCTCATAAACAATACTAGCTTTTGATAATCCTGATTGCGGGCGGGCATCTGGATGATTTTCTATCATCACAACGATTAATTTAGGATTCATTTTTTCCGCCGACTCAACGCACACGCCATCCAACGCGCGCGCAAATTCGCATTTTTGTAGAGACGCAAAATTTTGCGTCTCTACACCTGTCGACAAATTCGGATTTTCTATATTGCCAAAATATTGCCACACAAACCAACCAAGTAAACCAATCGCGCACGCAAAAACTATCACAGCCAAACTGTACATCAACTTCGTTTCATCAAAATTTAATTTCAATTGTCGCAATCGTTCCAATATTCTATATTCCATACTCTATATTCTACAACTTTTTCACAAAAAGAGCCAGCTCTCGCCGGTCTCTTTTTTCACACTTTCGTAATTTCGCAGTTTTCGTATTTCGTACATTATTTATCTTTCTTCTTCTCCTCTTTTTTCTCTTCCTTCTTCGCTTCCGGTTTCGCGCCTTCCGCGCCAGCCACTTCTTCCTCTTCGCCCTCTTTCACTTTCTTCTCTACTTTTTCCACGGCCTCAACGCCCTTCTTACCCTCTTCTTCCATGGCTTTCAACTGATCTTCGGTCAACGGCGCCTGCGCCTTGGCAATCGCCATTTCAGGATTATCCATTAACTTCAGTCCAACCGGCACAACCAAATCCTTCAAACGAATAATATCTTCAAATGTTTTCAGTACGCTCAAATCAACTGTAATCTCCGAAACTAAGTCCTTTGGCAAACATCTGACATTCAATCCCTCTGCCGGTTTTACCAATGTGCCGCCCAAGGCCTTGACTGCCGGCGCTTCGCCGACAAAATTCAATTCCACCATAACTTCCATTTCTTTGTTCATGTTAATCTGGCGCAAATCAAAATGCGTCATCGCCCGTTTAACAGGGTCATATTGCACGTCTTGAATCAACACCTTGGCTGGCTTGCAATCATCCACAGTCAAATCAATCAAAGACGCCTCGCCGGCTGAACTATATAATTTTTCAAAAATCCGATAGTCAGCCATAATTGAGACCGACTTGATTTCCGGGCCATAAAGTACGCCTGGCAATTTGTGTTCCGCGCGCAATGCGGCAACATCTTCCTTCCCTCTCTTTTGCGCTGAAAAACTGAATGTCATAATTAGATAATATTAAATATATTTTGTTCTCTTAAAATAGCGTGAAAAGCCAAAAGTTCATCTTCCGTTACCGGCCCGTTTTGTTTTAATCGCATTACATCTTCTGTCCCCAAGTCAGTCACCATGCCAACAGAACTCAATCCTAATTGTGTAACCACGATAACTGCCAACACAGCGTTAGCGCAATGCGGACAAGTGATGTGCACCAGATACGCGCCGTTTTTCTTTGATAAAATCCGCGCGTCCTTCGTTGAATGCTGTTTTTTGCAAAGCGGACAACTGCTCATCAGCCGCAGGCCCTCTTGGATTGGAGTTGATTGTGGCGAACTATCGGACATAATGCGCTGGATTATTTTAATACAAATCTAAAAAAATGTCAAGAGACGATTTCACTATAACTCAATAATACCAGATGGAAGCAAAAAAAACAAGCGCCCAGCGCCAAACGACATCGCGCAGAGAAGATGTCACCTGCCAAATAACAACCAATCCTTCATCGTTCTATACACCACTTTCACGCCATCAACA
>CAYSQU010000115.1:0-2473 GCA_964433365.1 uncultured Gammaproteobacteria bacterium | reverse complement strand
ATCAGAAGCGCAGCTCAAAGAAAAATTATTTTTAAACCCTAAAAAAATCATTGAATCCAGCGGATATAAACTCAAATTTAACAATGCATAACCCTACTAAACCCTACAAAAATCAAATCTTGGCTGAAATAAAGAAAACCTGGCAAACGCCTTATGATGCACATTACCGGCGGCGCTTTTACTAAATTACAGGACTTACTCTACGACTCTGAGGCGCACATAAGCAGGACGCATAAATTGAAACCCCAGCCGATTTTTAGAGAATTATACCGTAGGGGAGTTTCTGACAAAGAAATGTATCAAACATTTAACTGCGGCGTTGGTTTTTTTTTCAACTTCGGAAAAAGAGGCAAAAATTATTTTCGCTCGTTGGCCAGATATTGATATAATTGGTAAGGCGACGAGAGGTAATGACAAAGTTATTATTGATTCTATGTTTAGTGATTGCGCGGTGCAATTTTAAAAATTGTGAAATTTTTTATGTCTGTGTCTGGTTCTGGAGCCGCAATGTTTAAGAATAACGGGGGACGTTCCCCCGTTAATAAGTTATGCAGCATATAGCCATAATGAAAAAGGACTGGGATTTGACCGATAAGGTTTTATCGGACGAGAAGGCCATTGAATAAAATTGAATTTAACAGCACCTTAAAAAATTTTTTTATCATTTCAACCAACAAAAAAGGGAGGCAATAAAAATGCAAAAAGATCTTGGTATTTGGACTGTTTCACCAAGTTCATACGACGATAAAGGGCGGTTGTTTCAATTCTCTCGCTTGTTAATGGTGCCACCCATCTTCGGTGTTATGAGATCTTTAGTAGGGCAAGCCGTGGATAGATTAAACATTTCCGCTGATATTTTTTCTGTTAATGAGAGAACAGAAGTTGGCGATGATTATATTTCCGAAATCATCGCTAACAAAGATTATGTTCGCAAAGTAGTTTTGGTGAGCACTAAAACATTTGAAGTGCCGCGGGGTTTGGACATAGCGAGGCGATTTAAAAAAGCAGGGATTAAACTGGTGCTTGGCGGCATCGGTGTCACTTTGGCTGATTGGAGGGTTTATCAAATATTCCAAGAAGAGGGCATTTGTTTCAATATCGGCGAGGGCGAGGAAACAGTTCCTCGTATAATTGAGGATGTTGTTTCTAATGACCTAAAAAAATTCTACTGGCAAAAAGAATTTGTGGATTTAAACCAATCGCCCTGTTCCGCTTTACCTGATAGGCGCGGCGATGGTTATAAATACGCTCTTAATCCTATGGCGGGCATAGATACTGCCGAGGGTTGCCCACATAGATGTTCCTATTGTTCAGTGATTATATTGCGTGGCCGAAAAATGATTCAGTTACGTTCGCGCGATCCCGAGCAGATTGTGTGCTGGGTTGAACAAGCCCATTTAATGGGTTTGCCCATTATGTTTCTTGATGATAATTTTCGGCGTTCTTTTAACTATCGGCTTTTAGTGCAAAAACTAATAACTCTGAACGAAAAATTGAAAGGAACATTGAAAATTTTCATTCAAATAGATGCTACCCCTAATATTATTGATGAGATAGCTGATTTAGCTTCAGCGGGAGTCAAGCAGGTATTTCTAGGTATTGAAACTTTTAAGTCCGAAATTCTTCGCTCGGTTGGAAAGACACAAAACAAACCAGAAAGTTATCAAGCCATTGTTGAAAAATTTCACCAGTATGGAATTTTAGTTGACGCTGGCTGGATGGTGGGCTTTCCTTATCAAACCACCAGCGAAATTATCAAAGAGGCTCGCCTGATGGTTGACATCGGGATTGACCTTATAACGCCGTTTCGCGTTGTGCCATTTCCGCGCACCAAGGATTATTATGAAGCCGTGCAGAACAGTGAGATTACGGATTGGGATCCCAACAATTATGATACCACTCACTTTGTGAGGCGGCTTTATAATATGACGCCCGAAGCGGCTCAAGCGGCTGTGGCTGATGCTTTCGCTATTATTTATAGCTTAAAGCAGATGCTTAGCGGCAGTCCGGGGTTACGTTGGCAGATTTTTTTGAATAATTTTTACTGTCGTTTCATTGCCGAATGGGGCAAGCGACGGATTGGCAGGCCCTACCATGTAATCATGGATGGCATCCCGCGTTTGGGGCGGCCTGTAATGAGGCCGCCAGATAGTTATAGAGGAGCTCTCTTGACTTGCTATGATTTGGATATGAGAGAGTTCTATCTTGAATCGTTGTTGTAAAGAAATAGTAAACTAAGCCACCACAATCAATGCGGTGGCTTAAATTTTTGTTGATTTTGTAGTTAAAAAACCATAAGATGGAGATAATCTTTGCTAAAATGAAAATAATCAAAATTAAAGCCAAAGAGATTTTTACTAAAACAAAATTGCCGGGAAGTGATTGGGTTTTGAATCAATATGTTGGTTGTCAGCATAATTGCTTATATTGCTACGCAAAGTTTATTGCCAAATGGAAGCCGACTGACTATGGG
>CAYSQU010000114.1:0-2477 GCA_964433365.1 uncultured Gammaproteobacteria bacterium | reverse complement strand
TTTATCTCATTAAACCAGGCCGGATGCGTAAAATCGCCACACGACAAAACATCAACGCCTTTAATTTGAGCGGCTTTGTCCAAATGTTCCAAGTCCATCTGCGGCGAAGTAGCGCGCGAGTATTTTGAGTGGATATGCAAATCAGCAAAAAATTTCATACTTTTTTAAAACCCTTGGCTATTCTATAAACCAAAAAATAACTAAAAACCGGCATTTTCTTTAATGTCAAATTATAGATATCCAAAAGCAAATGCGTTGAAAAGCCAAGAGTCAGAGCCAATAAATAAACCTGCCAATCGCTAAAATAACAAATCAGCCACAAAACAGCTATCAGCTCCCAGCTATGCAAAACAATAAAAATCCATTTTCTGTTTGCCTGATATGTTTTTTCATCTAAAAACTCTTTTAATGAAAAAGGATTTTTCGGCTTGAGCGCCCAAAAATCAATCAAATGGTCAAGGTCAATGAAAACGCCAGATATAAATACAACAAAACCAGCCAAAGCATTGCGGCTAAAAATAAAAAATAATATGCCAAATATGGCTGAAGCGATAAAATGATAAAAAGGTTTCATATTTTCTTTCTTCCTTGCCGCAGAACTTTAATTCTTCCATTTGAAAATGAAATCAAGGTTGAGGGCTTGGCTTTGATAGCGCCTTTGTCCCAATAAAAATCAACCTTATCGTTAAAGTATTCTTTCGCTTGTTCAATTGTTTGGGCTGGAGGCAAACCCTCGGGGTTGGCGCTGGGCGCTATTAAAGGCCCTGTTTGTCACAAAACATTTTTTAGCCGTTTATCATTAGGACAACGAAAAGCCAGGGTTTTATTTTTTGGCTTCAAATAGGACAAACTTTTATCTAAATTAGGACAAGATAGGACAACACTTACTTCATTATGCCAAATTTTATCTAAAACATTTTTCATACGATTGTCCGCGTTAACTCCGAACTTTTTCAGGTCATTCATATCAGAAATTAAAATAATAAAGGGTTTTTGCGGACTTCTCTTCTTCAACCTAAACACTCTTAAAACCGCTTTTTTATCAAAAGCGCGAGCCACTAAACCATAAATCGTGTCAGTTGGCATAACCCCAACTCCGCCCTGTTTTGAAATATCTATCGCTCTTGACATTGAGTTTAATATTATTATAATAAAAATGAAAGCAGGTTGATGTAAGGCCTATTTTGTCTGCCTCGCCAAAGCGCGAGGCTACTCCCGCCAGCGGCGGGTGAGAATCAGACCTTAGGCAGTCAGCTTGTTTTCTTGTTTAATTTTGCCTTCAATAATATTGTAAAATTCTAAATTTTTATTGCTATATTTTTGATACACTGCCCAGGCAACCGCATCAGCTAATTCTAATTCTCTTTGTTCAATCTCGCTTCTATGCTCAATCGCCAAAAATTGGCCTGTTTCAACAGTTTCGTTAATAATTTTATTCATTTTATTACGCAATTCGGGCGAAGTGTACCTTTTATGAAGAATCAAACTTAGTCGTGGATAAACCTGCAAACTTTTTTTAACTGTTTGTCCGATAAGTTTCGCATAAATAATATTTTTATCTAAATTCGGCTTATCTTTTTTATCCCATACACCGATAATAATAGCGATGTCTTTTTTAGATAATTCACGCAAAACTATTTTAACAAAACCATTATCTTCTTTGCTTGCCTTAAAAATACTGTGTGTTTTAAATTTACCCTGAGCTTTTCTTTTCGCGAACTTCATCACCCTTTTTAGCTCGCTTAAATCGCCAACAATAATTGCTGAAATTATAAAATGACTCCCCTCGTCAACTTTTTTTTCTAATATGCCCGCCTCATCAAGCAAACCATAATAAAGCTTTGCCATATATATTCTCTTACCTATAAATTAGCTGGAACAAGGCGCCCGATAATAAAACAAAAACAACAAAAAACAGAATAATTTTGGGAACTTCCAGAGAAAACTCCGGGGTTCTATCCCCTGCTTTGCGCGATTTTTGAAAAATAAGGACAATAGCTGTGCCTTCAACCGCCCCGACAAAAGCGCCAACAATTGAAACAACACTGATGAAATCGCGCAAGCCCGCTAAAAATAAAATCAAAGGCAAACCGCAAACTAAAAGCAAAGCCAAAATACGCGGCGCTTTGAAATCAAAAACAAAAGTGTTTTTTAAATAATTAGCCAGAGTAATAAAAGAAGTAGCCACTACTAAAAACCCAAAAATACCTCCCAAAACCATTACTTTGTTGCCTAAAAAAGGCGCGATGCCGGAAAACGGCTCGTTGGTTGTTTTCACTCCGGAGACACCGCTGACAATCAGACCGAAAAGAAAATAAAACAAACAGCAAAAAAGCAAAACCCCAATAATTAATTTTTTAATGTCCTTTTTATTTTTTAAAATATCTTCAACTTCGGGCAGGGCTGACCAACCCACCAAACTAAAAAATATAATGCCAAAAGGCAAAAAAATATTTTGGCTGTTAAATAAAACAAGA
>CAYSQU010000113.1:0-2505 GCA_964433365.1 uncultured Gammaproteobacteria bacterium | reverse complement strand
TTGCGTAAACCATCCAAAAACATTTGAAAAAATAGTGGAAATCGCGAAAAAGTAAGTAGAAACAAAACCCCCGACATATATTATGTCGGGGGTTTTAAATTTATCCTCGTTTAATTCAGTCTACCGGTCGCCAAGTAAGCGCCGCTTCGAAAATTTTTACCGAACGGATATATTTTTTTGATTACTTTTCCCTTCGCGTTCAAGACCTTTACTTGCATACCGTTGTCCATACCCATTGAAGTAACAACTTCCGCCTTGCCATCGCCATTTACATCTCCCATAGCTATTTCTGCCTCGTATTTATATGTTTTAGGATACGCCATGAAGCTGCGAACGGATTTAGATTTACCATATCGGAATATTTTTACATTTTTTGCCGTTCCGTAGCCAAAAGGTAAGACACCAATCTCCTCCTTCGCGCCACTATCGATATTCCCGACAGCTACTCTCAAACCATCACGATACTTTGTCGAGTAAGCCATAAAGGTAGACTTTTTGGCTTTGCCGTTACGCTCAAAAAATCTTACCTGTGGCCCACCACCCCAACCCGCGCCCACCACTATTTCATCTTTGTTATCAGCATCAATGTCTCCGGCCGCTACGCTTACGCTACCGATAAACTTTTTATCAAAAGCTAGAAACTTTTTCACTAATTTTCCACCTTTTGTAAGTATTCTCACCCATGGCTGATCATCATATCCAGCACCCAAAATAATCTCTGCTTTTCCGTCGCCGTTAGTATCGCCGCACGCCAAGCTAATTCCGCTATTTTTGACACTAACTTTAAATTTCTTTTTAAGTTTTCCATTTTTAGAAAAAATCTTTACCAATGGTTTTTCGCCACTTTTCCAATTATATGCCGGAATAGTTACTATTTCATCTTTTCCATCACCCTCAAAATCACAGGACGCGACCTTTACGCCCTCGAGCATAGATTTAGAATAAGCATAAAAAGACTTTTTTACTTTTCCAGTACTGGTAAGTACTTTTACCTGGGGAGCGTAATTGAATCCCGCGCCTACTACAATATTTCTTTTTCCTGTCGCACCGCTCGGAGTAACAGTTTTGGAATTACCATTGGTAGTTGTCGCGTTAATTTCAAGATAGCTTTTAACATCTTCTTCCGCGACATCAAAATAAAAACTTTCGCTCAAGCTATCTAAAGCGCCGTCAGAAATAGTCACATTTTTCCAATTTCCTTCAGCGATACGAAAACGCGCTGCAGTTAGAGAACCGACATAGATATTATTTTGCGGATAAGCGTAAGAATCATTTAACGTATCATAATAAGAATTTTTGTTTGTCTTAGGTGTGATATACATTGTCCCATAATATCTTCGTCCTGTAGCGATTGCATCATAAGAAGTAATGGTAATTTTTGGCGTTACATCTACGGCATCAGGAATACTATTGCTATTTGTATCGCCCCAACCTATTTGCCCCTTAGCATACTTATCTATGTTTTTACTTGTATAAGGATATATGCCGCCGCGCATAATACTATCGACATTTGTTTTGCATTGTCCCCCACTAACATTGTATTCACTGTTTTGATTTTCATAATTTTGATAACCTAAGCGCAAAGCACAATCTTTTTGCGCGCTACTATACTGATCGAGCGCGTAAAAAATATGCCCCATTTCATGTGTTAAGACCGCGTCCATATTTTCAATGCCATAATCCTTGTTATTGTACGTCATAATTGTAAATGGCCCGCCGTAGTAAGCAAAGGCAAAAGTGCTGTCAGTAAAGGCCCGAGTCGCGCTATTTTGATCATTAGCCACAAAAACCATAAACGCCCAATCCGTACCATCAGCATTGCGCATATTATCTAAAAATGACCTCGTGCGATAAAAATAGTCACCGGTAGAATAACCAAAATTTGACATAATCTCGGCAATCCATAGGCCCTGGCCAATGCCAGGTATGGTATATGAAGGTCCATTGATAGGTTCGCGACTTGTTTGTGCTCGCGTATCAGTCCGGCCAGGATAGAAATGATAGTTAAATGATAGTTTCGCGTGAGAATTTTTTTCATCCCACCAATTAAAAGCATTCTGAACTTCGCTCGAAATATTTGATTCTTGAGTGGCGGTCCAGTTTTCCGTCGAACTGTCGCAACCAAAACAGCCAGTACTCTCCGGTAAAATGACAGCGACCGAAACCGAACCCACCATATATTCCGAGGTGTCATAAAATCCCGCCCCGTATGGCGCGCGCCCGACGCTTGGTGCTCCACCTATACCCTTCAAAAAGTTTATTTTGTCCGGGGCTACAAGCGCGTCATTGGCAATGGGCGCCTTGTCTTCTTGCCATTTTTCGTCGTAAAAATAAGATTTGGCTGAAGCAAAGAAACTTGTAAAAATAACAGAAAATACCGCTAACGCCGACACTACGATAATTGTCTTTTGTTTTATCATACCCGGTAGTAGAAATTCAGATAATATTTTTATCTCAAAGATAAAAATATTTCCTTAATCTAGTTTTTAATAAATTTGTGTTTTT
>CAYSQU010000112.1:0-2509 GCA_964433365.1 uncultured Gammaproteobacteria bacterium | reverse complement strand
TATCCTGACGGATATTATACCTCATCTATTGCGTTAGATGTTGGAACTCACCTTAATAAAACTTATGAAAAACATACAGATAACACAAAGAAAGTTTCAGCGGCTGCGTCAAATTTATGAGGAGTTTTATGAAATTTATGGTGACTAGAGTACAGTATGGGATTTGGATGAGCTAGAAGAAATGCGTCAGGTCGGTCACGAATTTATTGATATTTTTGCTATTAATTTTAAAAAATAATTTTCTATGTCCAAACAAAAGAAACAAACAGTCATCGCAGGTGATGATTTTGTCTGTCCGGATTATGACGCGATTGACTTGGCAAGAGAGGAATTAGACGCATTGGCGCAAGAAGGCACTGTTGAGGCGATTAAAAAGATTGAGGATTATGTCGCAAGAGAACAAGATTGGGATATTAAAACATGGGCAGAGCTGGCCTTAAGCAAGGCCAAGAGGTGTTATTATTCCCCGCGCAATGTGCGCGAGGAAAAAGATTTTTTGTTGGTGAAGATGATAGACCAAAAGGAAAATAAAAATTCTATTGTTTCAGCCAAAATAGCGGCCACAAAATTAGAATTGCGCCGTTTGGCGCTGGATAAGTCGGTTTATGACGAGCTGAAAAAAGGAAAAAATAAAAAAGCGATTGAAGAAAGCGAGTTTGGTTTTAGCGAGGATTATAAAGTTACTGTCCAGAGTCGTTTAAGCGCGTTAGAGGATGAGTTGTCTTTTAACTTGGCGTGGATTGACGCGGCAAGGAAAATGATTGTCAATAAAAAGTTTACTGACATACCGCAGGATGTTTTGCGCGGCATAGAGCTTGACGGAGAAAAAGGAAATTTTTGGATCGACAATGTATTTTGTCCGTCGTCAGAGTATAATGATTCAGAAATAAAGATAGAGGATATTCCGTTTTAATTATGGGCGATAGCAGGATATATGCTTCCTCAATATAACTTAGACAAAATAAAATTCGCCACTGGCGAGCCGACATTTGAAAGGGCGGTCGGAATTTATGATTCTGGGGGGATTAAGGATTTTAAAGATGATAGTTTTGGTTTTACCGCAAAAGTCCGTGGCAGTGGTGGAATTTTTTATAAAGTTTATGTTTCTGCAAAGCGCTATGATGAAGGCAGTTGTGATTGTTATCTTGGCCAAAATAACAAGCTTTGTAAGCACATGGTGGTCGTGGCAATTTACGCGGTTATGGGCGGCAAGAAATTAAGTATAGAAGAAAAAGAGTTGGTTGGCAGTCCGAAATGCAGTGAAAAGTTGGGAGAACTGGAAAAAACAGGGCTTATTGAGATAAAAGCGGACATTAGCGCGGCCATGCGCCATATCAAGCCGTACAACGGACCATCGCGCGTTTGGTTTGCTTATCAAGATTCGCTTGTGGAAGGTTGCAACCGTTTGGCGGCGATTGTCTCAAAACTGCCTGTCGGCAAACAGACGTCTAAATTATTAGTTGATTTGCTTTTGCGGCTTGATAAAAAATTATGTGGCGGTGTGGATGATTCAGATGGCACGGTCGGCGGATTTATTCAAGAGACAGTTGGTGTGCTTGTGGAATATGCTAAAATTGATACAGAGTGCATTGAGGCATTTGAGTCACTCTGCAAAAAGAATACTTGTTTTGAGTGGGAAGATCCGTTGGTGAAAATTGTTGATGAAAATAATGTAAAAGATATTTGCTGTTGAGATGATAAAAAAGTTATCCACAGTCAAATCTTGCGCAAACTAAACGTAACACACAATTTGTGATATAATGTAGCGCAGGGAGGAACAAATAATCCCGGAATGGGATTATTTGTTTAGAAAAATTTACAAATCTCCTTTTCCCTCACCTCGCAGTGGAGGGCGAGGGAGAGGTCTGTCTGGCAATCACTTGACCAGACCTCACCCTAACCCTCTCCTTTGAGAAGGAGAGGGAAAATAAAGTGTATGCGAACCAGAACTCTCGTCATTTTACTCGCCGTATCAATCATCGTCATCGTCTGCATCTCCGCCTTTTATGGGTGGTTTTTAATTAAGAGCGACAGAATCGCTACCGGCACTGCAAAACCATATTTTCCATACAGCGATTACTCGGTTGACGAACTAAACAAAATGTATCCGCAGACAATGAATGAAAATGTTGTCACCACTCAATCGCCCGAACAAACGCACGCCAAGTTTATCGCCGCGCTCAAAGCCGGTGACTTTGATGAGGCGGTGAAGTGTTGTTTTTTGGAGAGTGATCAAAAAGAGATGTTGCGTCTTTTGAACGAAGTAAAAAAGAATGATAAATTGGACATGATGATTGATGATTTGAGTGATATTAGTAAAGACAACATACTTGATACTAGAGCTACATATCTTTACAATGGTACGTCTGGTAATGAAAAAGTTGGAAGATTTATTGAATTTGTTAAAGATGAAAAAGGTGTTTGGCGTATTAAATCCTTGTAGTTTTTTACCTTGATATGGACAAAAGGAGGGGTAAAAAAATATTTTTGTTTTTTTGTATTTTGATAG
>CAYSQU010000111.1:0-2547 GCA_964433365.1 uncultured Gammaproteobacteria bacterium | reverse complement strand
ATTTCCACTTTCACGCTCGGCCCCATGGAGCTTGTGAGATAAACCGCCTGTAAGTAAGTGCCCTTGGCTGAATTTGGCTTGGCCTTTTTAATCGCGTCTAATAGAACGTCAAAATTTTCTTTAAGCTTATCCGCGCCAAAGCTCACTTTTCCAATGATTTGATGCAAGTTGCCTGTCTCGTCGTTTTTGAAAGTGATTTTTCCTTTCTTTAATTCTTCAATCATTTTTTTGACGTCAGTTCCGACAGTTCCTGTTTTTGGGTTAGGCATTAAGCCCTTTGGGCCAAGCACTTTGGCGGCCGGAGCCAATTTAGGCATCATTTCCGGAGTCGCGATGGCAACCTCAAAATCAAATTTGCCGGTGTCTTTTATTTTTTTGATGTCTTCCTCGCCATAGATAAAATCGGCGCCAACGTCTTTGGCTATTTTTTCGTCATTCGCGCCAACGAAAGCCGCGATCTTTTTTGTTTTGCCTGTTCCGTTTGGCAATATGACTGTGGAACGGATTTGCTGGTCGCTCTTGCCAACGTCAATGCCAAGATGGGCATGAACTTCCACTGAAGAATCAAATTTTACGTTGCTCGTCTTTTTTACGAGTTCAATTGCCTCGGCAACAGGATAGACCTTGTTTTTGTCTACCAACTGCTTTAGCGCTGTCATTCTCTTGGACATACTATTTTAGTTTGGTGGTTTTAGCCCCCAAGTGATTGAGGTCCCACCTGATTTAATCAACCTATTTATACTATATTATAAAAATCTTGTCAAGGGGATAAAAAAGACCCTGTTATCGAGGGTCTTGCCAGACGCGGGTACAGTATTTTGAGCGATATGCTTTGTCAAACGAGGCGGGACAATTGCCGTTCATGTCATTATTGGGGTAGCAGATGGGCTCTCCGGCAGTGTTATATAGGATAGTGAAACAAGACGCGCAACCGTCAGAGCGGAAGTAGTATGTCTTTCCGGCGATGGCGCATTTTTCAATAAAGGCCGGTGGTTCAGATGGCGGATTTGAAAGTACAAAATCCTTAACAATCGGCAACCAATTTTCCGGGCTTAATTTTTCAACAATCACCGCTTCGGTTGTTTGGGTGTTTTCTTTGTTTTCCGCAGTTTTCACGGCCTGTTCATTATCTTGCGCTTCAATAATATCTTTATTTATGCAAACGCCTTTGTGCGCGATTTTTACGCCTTGCGCTTGAGCCACGCAAGAGTTGGTGTAATTAAGTCCATCCGCGCCGCATGTTGGTTCGTATTCCATGGAACAAGCGATAAGTCCGCCGGTTTTCGCGGTTGATGGTGTTTTGGCGATCTTGTTTTTGCTTTCAGGCACGCATTTGCCGGTAAAAAATTCCACGGCATCACACTCGCCATTGTCTTTGAATCTGCAAAATGATTTGGATGTCTGCGCGGTTTTGTCAAAACGGACTATTAATTCGTATCCCTTGGCTTCGCAAAAATTCTGCGCCTGTATTTTTATGTCCGCAACGGCGGGTTTTTTCTTTATAACTATTTGTGGTGTTGTCGTCGCAGTCGTTTTCTGCGGTTTAGAAGAACAACCCGCGCCGATTGTCAGGACTGATAAAAGGCAGATTGCAAGGACAAAGTATTTCACAGTGTTTTAATATATCCCTTCAATGCGTCCGCTGATTTTTTAAGTTTTTTCTTTTCATCAGCGTTCAATTCCACTTGCCACACACTCTCAACGCCATTGCGTCCGATTATTGTCGGCACGCCAAGGCAGACATCGCTGACCCCGTTCCAGTTGGAAATAAAAGGGGAGATTGGCAAGATTTTGTGTTGATTGTATAAAATCGCCTCCACTAAATCGGCAAGCACCAGAGCGATGCCAAAGAAAGTGGCGCCCTTGCGCGAGATTATTTCGTATGCCTCTTTGCGTACTTTTTCTTCTATGTCTTTGTAGTCCTTGGCATTTAGTTTTTTCATTTTTGTTAAAGGCATGCCTCCGACTGTGACTGTGCTCCAAGCCACAAATTCAGTATCACCGTGCTCACCAAGCACATAGCCGTGAATGCTCTGTGGGCTGACTTTTAGCCGTTTGCCGATTTCCGCTTTCAATCGAGCTGTGTCAAGCGTGGTGCCAGAACCAAAGACCTGATTTTTTGGCAAGCCACTAATTTTTTGAGCGAGATAAGTTAGCACATCCACCGGATTGGCGACCATAATCACAATCGCGCTTGATTTAATTTTACCAATGCCTTTGAAAATTGATTTTAATATCTCTTTGTTTTTATTTACCAAATCCAAACGGGTCTCGCCCGGTTTTTGCGCCAAGCCGGCGGTTATTATAATAATATCCGCGTCAGCGGCGTCTTTGAAGTTTCCTTGTTTAATACATCCTGTTTCCATCAGGCAAATTCCATCGCGGATATCCATGACTTCGCCTTCTTCCTTTTTTTCATTAACGTCAATCAAAACAATTTCCGCTGCCACATTTCGTATGGCCGCGGCGTAAGCTGTCGTGGCGCCTACCGCGCCCGCGCCGATAATCGCTATTTTGGATGGGGACATAGAGTGAGAGTTATAAGCT
>CAYSQU010000110.1:0-2628 GCA_964433365.1 uncultured Gammaproteobacteria bacterium | reverse complement strand
CCGCCCCGCACACCAACCACTCTTTACCTAGAGTGAAATTGATTGCGTTACAAACCGCGGCACTGCAGACCTCATCGTCCAGCATTGACTGCGGGACGAAGTTGGGCACGCTCAACGGCGCTTCCACCATGGCATTCATGATACCCCGGATTTCCGTAGGGGTTCGCTCACGCGCCACCTTGTTATCCCATTCCCGTTCGGTCGCGACGCGACCAAGCAGAAACATCACACCAAATAACAAAAGTATTGCCGCTGAAACGCACGCGGCTATTGTCATTTTTCTCATGTCATTCCCTCCATTTTCAATGACGTAATATTATACCACAACTTGACACTTTTGTCAAGAGGGTGTATAATTGGAATATATGAGTAACCAAAAAACAAATAAAATACAAAATGGATATTCAACTGCGGACGCTAAAAAAACGCTTGATAAATACATTGAAGAATCGGCCGAACGCCTGCAAAAAAAACTTCAAATCGCTTGGAAAAAACAGTCATCTCTCTCAAAAAAGCTATCTTATGCTTGAAATTCGCTTTAGCGAATTAGCTATCGCGGAAATGAAAAAATTCATCCAATTATACGAGGAGGGATTTTTTATTTTATACAAAGACAGCGGAATCTGGGCTGTGGATGCCATCATTGATAATTACCGTCAATCAGCAAAACGGATAAACGAAAAAATCTTTTCAGAAATAGAATACAAACTCAAAAATAAAAAAGTTCTCGGCAGGAAAAAAAATAATAAATGGAACGAATTGTCTTTTTACGTGGATGAAAGATTGATTATGGTATACTTTTCTGAAGATAAAAAGAACAAAATCAGATGGATTGAATCAATAGGGATAGATAGAAAGCCAATTATTTTTTAGACATGAATCAAACCCAAGCCGAACAATTTATCCTCTCCCTGACAAACGTTGGCAGAAAAGAATATTTAGCCAACCGCAAGGACTGTGCGATTTACCTTAAACGTTTGCAGTTCTTTTTGGATTTGCTCGGCAATCCGGAAAAGAAAATCCCCCACTATATTCACGTTACTGGCACAAGCGGCAAAGGTTCAGTTTGTTTGATGTTAGAGTCAATTTTGCGAGCTGATGGAAAAAAAGTCGGCGTACTCACTTCCCCGCACGCGTCTGTGATTCAAGAACGCTGGGCAGTTAATGGCAAGTCAATGTCTGGCAAGGACTTTGCCAAAGTTGTGACAGAAATCAAACCAAAATTTGACGAGTACATCAGAAAGTCGCCATATGACATGATTTCATATTATGAAACAATGACCGCGATTGCTTTGTACTATTTTGCCAAAAAAAAAGTTGAGTGGGCTATCTTGGAAGTCGGCTGTGGCGGGCGCTATGATGCTACCAATGTTATTCCGCGCAAAGACGTTGCGGTCATCACCAACATCGGGCTGGACCATACTGACCTGCTTGGTGACACAAAGGAAAAAATCGCGTATGAGAAAGCGGGAATCATCAAGCCGGGATGCAGAGTATTTACATCAGAAAAAGACAGAAAGGTCTTACGGGTTATTGAAAAAGAATGTAAAAAAAATAAAGTCCGGCTTGAAATTTCTAATTTCCAATTTCCAATTTCTAATAAAATATCCAATATTCAATATCCAATATCCAGCCGCCATCAACTCTCCAACGCATCTCTCTGCACTGCAGTCGCTAAATATCTGAAAATCCCGGACTCCGCCATAACACTCGGCCTCTCCAAAGTCAAACTCCCCCTCCGCATGGAGATTGTATCCCGCAAGCCGCTCATCATCTTGGATGGCGCCCACAACCCCGACAAAATACGCACCACGGTCGCGGCATTAAAACATAAAAGCATTAAAACATTAAAACAACAATGTAACAATAAAACAATAAAACAATGTAGCAACATACATTTGATTATTGGTTTTTCAGATAATAAGGATATCAAAAAAATGATCCGCCAACTCGCTTCTCTCCGCCCCGCCTCTATCGCCTGCACCCGCCAAACCCAAAACCCTTTCCGCAAAGCCGCCAACCCGCGTGTCATTGCTGACCAATTCAAAAAACTACTTCCAACTTGCAAAGTTGAAATGTTTCTTGACCCAAAAGACGCGCTTGCTTGGTCACTAAAGGAAAATAAAAACAGTGGACTGATTTTGTCCACTGGTTCTATATTTTTAAGCGGGGAAATTAAAATTAAGTTGAGACATGCTTAATATCCTCCTTTGTCATCCTAAAATTTCCATTATCAGCTAATCTACGAGATAACATCTCCTGCTTTTCTTCTATAGATACAAATTGTGTTGCCAATTCCACTGCTCTTTTTTGTATTTCAACATCACCTGCTTTTTCTGCCGCTTCAGCCATACCCCATGTGTGCCACACAACCTCTCCCATTCTGTCTTTCGCAAAATTCAACAATTTAACAAGAGAAGCACCCCATCGATTTGTTTTTTCTCCAATTTCAATCTTCTTCTCTAAATCTGACACAGATTCTTTTTCTCTTAAAATCAATTCCTCCAGAGCATCTAAATAAGTCGCATTGTCTTTATACCCAACCTTCGTCTCCCAACCTGTGGAATTTTGACTCAAATCCAAACGATTAGCATTTGCTCCTGATGCTGAATTTGCATTAATCTTTAA
>CAYSQU010000109.1:0-2629 GCA_964433365.1 uncultured Gammaproteobacteria bacterium | reverse complement strand
ATGGTTTATTTTCGTCTTCAATGTATGTTCTGTAACGTTCAACAGAAATGCCTTCGGAAAAATCATTGTTGTCAAAAGCAGGAAGATTGACCATTGCCAAAATTTCTCCGCTGTTTGGATTCATTACAATTCCAGACGCGCGTTCTTTCCCGCTCGCTTTCAAGTTGCCGCTGATAATTTTTTCTAGCGTCTTTTGCATCTCCAAATCAATCGCTAATTTTATATGTTGGCCTGGGATCGGCGCTTCTTCGGCTAATACCGACTGTTCTTTGCCTGTGGCGTTAACCTCAGTCCGTTTTCTGCCAAATGTTCCACGCAAAGCTGTTTCGTATGTTTTTTCCACTCCGCTTTTGCCAATAGAATCAGATGGATAGTATTTTTTTTGGTATAAATCAGTAAGTTCAGTTTGATTAAGTTTGCCAATGTAGCCGATAACGTGCGCGAGTGAGTGTGGCGTGGAAGTGGCCGTTGCCGCGTCAGCTTTGTAGTTTTCATAATGCCGTTTGCTGCCGCGTTGAATCTTGATGCCGGGCAAATCGACCGAGGAAATTAACAGTTTTAGGGCGGTGTCATAGTCAATATTTTCTTGAATGACAATGGATTCATAGCTGTATGCGCTGTAGTCCCGCAGAATTTGGCGAATGTAATCCTCGCTTTGCCCCGAAAGTTCAGACAGTTTTTTAATTAATGGCGCGCGTTTTGATTCTTGCCTTGGCAAATCTTGCGGAACCATCGCGATGGAAAAACTTGGTATGTTGGTAGTCAAAACCGCGCCGTTTCTGTCATATACCAACCCTCTTTCGGATGGTATTGGAATAATGCGCTGACGATTTTTTTCAGCTAAAGCGCGATAGTCGCTTCCGGAGATGATTTGCAGATAAAAAATTCTGCCGCCAATTAAAATAAAAATTACAGATAAAAAAATAAAAAACCAACTCGCTGATTTGTTTTCAAAGCTTGAATTAACATGGCTGTTGCTGCGGGGCAATGGAATTTGTCGTCCGGTTTTTCGCGTGAACAAGACATTATCTTCCACCCACTGGTGCTTGTATTTTCCGCATAGATCAAAAATTTTGTTTTTCATAATCGCGTTGAAAATCTTGAGGCGATAAAATATATGATGCCGACAGCGCAGATAGTTAACGGCGCTTCCCACGCGAACGTAACCAACATTAATTTCCAAGGGATAATTTTAACAACACCAAACGCGCGCAAGATGAGCAGTGACACGGAGTAAAGCATGCGAAAAAGCGTAAGTGTTATGGCTGAAAGCGCCATGGCCGCGTACCAAGAACGATTTGTAAAAAGATGTTTGTAAAGCCAAAAAGAAAATAATATACTTAATGTGCTGGACGCGAGCACGACTCCAAATGGCGACGCTGTGTATAACTCAATAATCAGGTGAGTAAAAAACGTGACCCAAACAATCCAGCCGGAACCGCGCCAAAGCATTAAAATTATTAATAACGCGAAGAGCAGATTAATTTTTGACCATGGGTAGGGAAGAATGTACGATAATCCAATGTCTATAATGACAAAAAAAATTAGCCCCGTCAGCCCTCCAATCCATCGCGCGACTCTTAACATATTAATGGCTGATTATAACAGAAACCAGATTAATTTTATTCAAATTGGCTAATGGTTTGACAATCGCTTTTTGAAATGGTTGATAGGCCTCTTTTTCAACCGTCTCAATTGTGCCGATCAAAAGTCCGCGTGGCACGTTTTCTTCCAGTCCCGATGTGATAATGGTTTCTCCGATATTGATGGTCTCATTTTGCGGTATATAGTTCATCTGCACGCTAATGCCATAGCCACCCTCAATTAATCCTAAACTTCTGTCCGTGTTAATGATAGTGGCGGCGAATTTGCTCTGATTGTCGTTGATAATGCGAATAATGGAGATTTTTTCTTCAACGCGCGCGATTTTTCCAATTAAAATTCCATCGCGAATAATCACAGGATTATTTTCTTTAATGCCATCGCGCGCTCCGCGGTTAATGATTAAAGTATTACCAAGCGTGTCAATGTTTTTTCCAGTCACGTCCGCGCCAACCGTTTGCCATTTTTGTTTTTCCAAGAATTGCGATTGCGCGCGCAGTTCTTTGTTTTCTTCTTCGGCAAGCTGTAGCGCTGTTTCAGCAGTTTTATTTTTCAATAATTCATCAGCGTGCCTGTCTTCCTGTTCTCCGATTTTCACGCTTAATCCATACATTAAATTTGAGCCGGGAGAAACAATACCGCGAAGAATATTTTCAAGCGGGTTAAGCAAGCCAAAAAAATGGCTGGCAATGACCAAAATAATCAGGACTAAAATGCTGAAAAATGTTTTGCGTTTGGAACGCATAGCGCCTGTTATTTATTATCTCTTGCTGATGGCAGAGTTATCTCTTTTAGAAGTTCATTTTCAGACAAAAGCAGGCCTGTGCCCCGTACAACAGCTGTTAATGGATCATCAGCAACGCGCACTGGAATTTCTGCGGCGCGAGCAATTACCTTGTCTATTCCGCGTAAAAGCGCTCCGCCGCCGGAAAGCAGAATACCGCGTTCATGTATATCTGCTGTTAGTTCTGGCGGGGTTAATTCCAAAGTCATTTTAATATGGTCAACAATTACATTCACTGAACGG
>CAYSQU010000108.1:0-2645 GCA_964433365.1 uncultured Gammaproteobacteria bacterium | reverse complement strand
TATGATTTCGCAAATTAATTTATTTATCGCCTTTCTGTGGTTTTTGAGCGCCGCAGTTGATTACGCTGATTTTTGTTATATCTGGCAATTAAAAGAGTACCGAATAGACAGATTCCGCGATTTTCTAACAACTGAACAAGGCAAATATTTTTGGGTTAGATATCGTTTGATGTGGCGTTCGCTTATCGCCATTGTGATATTTTTCTGGCCGGTAAACGACATGGTGGATGTAAAATATCTTCTTATTTTATTATTCGCCGTTGATTTGGCGCATACCCTGCTGAAAACATTCACGAAACAAATCCGCCACCCGGTATTTACAAAAAAGGCGATAATGATAATTTTGGCCTCAATGTTCTCCGAAGGAATCATTTTTGTCGTCTTACGCGACTGGACAATCTTTTTGCTTTTATTAATAATGCGTTTTTTCATTCTGACCACTGTGGTAATAGTATTGCAACGTTTGAGTAATTTTATAAAAACCTACTATATCAGAATGGCCGGTAAAAAACTTTCTTTTTATCCAAATCTAACAATTGTCGGCATCACGGGCAGTTATGGCAAGTCATCCGTAAAAAACTTCCTCAACCATGTATTATCTGGAAAATTTAACGTAATCAGTACCCCAAAAAATATCAACACGGACATCGGCGTGGCGGAATTTATTTTACGCACCGATTTTGCTGAAACAAACATATTTATTGTTGAGATGGGCGCTTACAAAATAGGTGAGATCAAAAAAATCTGCGACATGGTTAAGCCCAACATCGGTATTCTCACTGCCATTAGCGAACAACATTTATCACTGTTTGGCGATATTAAAAAAACACAACAAGCAAAATACGAACTCCTACAGTCATTGCCACAAGATGGTCTCGCGGTGGTAAACTCTGACAATGCCTATTGCCGCGAGTGTTTACGCGAAATTAAAGCGCGAATAGCGACTTTCGGCATAGAGCCGGAGAATAATCCGACATATTTAATTGAAAACATAAAATCAGGACTCAATGGCACGACTTGGCGGCGAATGGTTGGTGGAAATGGGACGATAGTTGAATCGCCACTGATTGGCGAATACACGGTGATGAATGTGGCTCCCTGCGTTTTGGTTGGTTTGCATCTACAGATGACTGTTGAACAGATTAGTAATCAAATAAAGACATTGCCGCCAAATATAAAAATATCAGAGTCAATCGGCCGAACAGTGATAGACGACAGCTACAACTCCAACCCGGATGGTTTTCGCGCGGCGCTGGATATTTTAAATAAATTTCCTTCAAACAAAAAACGAATTATCATAACTCGCGGAATGCTTGAACTCGGCGAAAGAAGCGATGAAATTCACAGACAAATCGCCGAAGATATAGAATTTGTGGTCGACGAATTAATCATTATCACAAAGGACTTTGTGGAGCCACTGCGTAGTCCGTTGAACGAAAAGTACCGAACAAATTTTGTACTCAAAGACAATCCAACCGAATTGTTGAAGTATGTGAAAGAACTGCAAGACACAAACTGTGTTATTCTGTTGGAAAACCGCGTGCCGACGACAGTTCGGCAGGAACTTGGTTTAATATGAAATTTTACAAAAAACCAATCTTCACAGGATTCGCGCCGAATTTAAAAATTCAAGATGTTTTTATTGCTGTTGGTTTTTTGTGCTTGCCTTGGCGCTGGAAAAAATTGAGAGTGGGGGATAGCGTCGGCAAAGTTGAGGGCTGGCTAAAAAATTATTTTCAAACAAGATACGCTTTTACTTTTGACAGCGGTCGGACTGCTCTGCATTACGCGCTTAAAGCGCTTGGCGCCGGACATGATAGCGAGGTTTTGGTGCAGTCATACACTTGCGTTGTGGTAATTAACGCGATCAAGTGGACCGGCGCCAAGCCAATTTATGTTGATATTGATAATAACTTTTGCATTGATTACACTGATTTAATAAAAAAGATTACACAGAAAACGAAAATTTTAATTATACAGCATACATTTGGAAGGCCCGCGAATTTAGATAAATTATTGGAAATAGCGCGCGAACAGAATCTGAAAATTATTGAAGATTGCGCGCATTCGCTTGGGGCGAAACATAATGGACAGTTCACGGGTACATTTGGAGATATTGGAATGTTTAGTTTTGGCTCTGACAAAAATGTCTCTTGCGTCCGTGGCGGAGCATTGATTACAAACGATGATGATTTAGCCAAAAAAATTACTGATTTCCGCTCGCGCTTGCCGCTTTCCAGACGGGTAAAAGTAATTCAGCATCTTTGGCATTATCCGGCATTTGCTAAGGGTAAATTGCTATATAATCTTGGAATAGGAAAATTTATTTTAGCCGTCGCGAAAAAAATAAATTTAATAAACAAAATTATTTATCAGCCGGAAAAAGAGGGAAAACAAGTGTTGTTTTATCCCTCACTTTTACCAAACGCGTTGGCGGAGATATTGTTAAACCAACTAAAACACATAACACAAACAATGGAACACAGACGGATGATTGCGAGAATATATGATAGTGAAATTAAAAATGAGACAATAAAAAAGCCAGAGTGGAGTGATGAGTCAGTGTGGTTGCGTTATACTCTACTTGTCAAAAATCCACAAGCCCTCCACGCGCTTGCAAAAAAGCAGGGTATTATTCTGGGCAA
>CAYSQU010000107.1:0-2688 GCA_964433365.1 uncultured Gammaproteobacteria bacterium | reverse complement strand
CCAAAATCTGCCCATAAAACTGCTCTGGATTTAAACCGGACGCGGCCAACAATTCTAAAATTTTATTAAAATTATGCAAGGCATCATGGCGCGATAAGCCATCTCGACTAATATATTGAAACATTTTTTTATAGCCAAATTTTTGGGCGCCATTTTCAAATGGGCCAGAAATATTTTCTTTGTCTTTCCAATCAAGTGCTTCGGAATTACCGACTGACACAAAGGCCTCTTGATAATGCTTTTCATTATCTTTTTCGGCAAACTTGCTCAAATCAAATCCTGTTTTTTTCAAAAAATTTAGTTCAATCAACCCTATCCCTAAATTACGACTCAAATCCTTTGCGTCTAACACACAATCCTCTTTCTGTTTCGATAACCACACCACAAATGTATCATATTTCATGATAAATTTTTCCAGATCCTGCCAATTATTTATCTCAAACCGATCTATAATTGAAGAAAAGGGCAGTATTTCTTTGAAAGAAAGAAAAAAACTCTCTTCGGCAAAACCAAAATACTCTTTAACTTTTAAAATAAAACTAAGATAATTACCAGAGACCAGTAATTCCAGGGCTCTCTTCATCGCGGCTGACAAAACTTCTTTTGACTTAACAAATGAATCGGACAATCCAAAAGTATTTCTTATGTGGTTCATTAACTCTATATCCATACTACCGTCTACAACCTGAATAAAAAGCTTCTCTACATATGGCATATAATCTTCTCTTGTCAAATACTCTTCAAAACGCGATAAAAACGATCTTGCGTTGAGGATGTTGACGTCTTGGATTATTAGTCTTTGAAAACCAGACAAAGCTGATTCTTTGATTTTTTCTAATGGCGGATTAAATAATTGAATCAACCTCTCAGCTTCACTGAAATCATATATATTTCCAAATTTGGCAAGCAAGGCGGTCGCTACTGCTCCCTGAACTTCGGCTGACTGGATAATTGAATCAGACAAAGAAAAATGTAATAAATGCGCTATGAGTTGTGGTGTGGAATTATGATTTAACCAATGCACTAAACTTTTTATATGGTAATCTTTTAAATCATTCTCCGACAGTTTAAACTTCCTTATCAAAATATCTACACCCCTCCAACCACCTGCATCTGCTTCCCTGATCAAAAGATTACCGGCCCGTTCTATGGCCACTTCGCGTACTTCTGGTAAATTTATTATATCGTCCTGCGGATCCAACAAACTAACAAATCTTTCTATTTCTGATATATCAGAGTAGTTTCGAAGGACTCGAAGTTTCAAAATTAATGCGGTCTTAATATCATCTTTAGCATCAGAAGACAACACTATCTCTTCCGTCATCGCGAACTTTGCCAAAATTTTCTCTATTTCTTCTACAGAAAACTTTTTAATCTCAATCAAAAGATTGCCCTTAACGACCTCACGGACGATGCTCTCCGGTAAATCGAATTCAGCAATAATCTCCATCGCAGAATCAAAAAAGCCATTACCAATCGACCTCCACAAGGCATCTCTAGCTTTTTCACGCACCACAGAATCCGGCAAATTATATCTCTCAATCACCGCTTGAACCCTGTCAAACTCATGAGCCGAAATCATAAGTGATAAACCGAAATTCTCTAATTCCTCACGAGTTATATCAGAAATGTTAAATGGATCTTCCGAAGTGCCGCCATACTGATTAAACTGTTCTGTATTTCCAAAATCACCGCCTTTTTCTGGCTCATTTTGTTGCCCTTTCTGGCAATTCCCCGGCTCGTGAATGCCGCCGCACTGCGGGCAAGGTTGTTTTGGTTCTTCTCCTGGCATATTTAAGTAGATTTTTATTTAAATCATTGGTCTTACATTTTAGAACACGCGAGATAGGAAAGATTCCTCCCCCTCGACTACGCTCAGGGTCGGAATGACATTGCTTTGCGGATCAATTGATATAACCCATACTTCCATCTGCTTAGTATGATGTCAAACGCTCCGGGGTAGGAACGAACCGTCCCTCCAAACCCCGCCTTAAACCTCGTCACCCCTGTCCATCTGTGTCCAACTTCCCAACAAAGATTATGAAAACAGGATGATGGCTCACCGTCTTTTGGCGCGGGAGCAATGCCCCAGAAATCATAATACTTGCATCCCAATTTCTTCGCAAGTTGTATTCCGCGCCATTGCAATAAATACGGCGCCATTAAATTTCGATCTTCATTTGATGACGCGCCGTGGAGATAAACGCACGTGTCGCCAAAAACTATCAGTAAAATTGTCGCGATGGGCGCGCCTTCAAAATAGGCGGTGAGTTGGTGGCACATCTCCATTTTTAACATTTTCGCGTAATAATTTTTATCATGGCTCTTAAATTTATCCCGCGCGATTGTCGCCTCATTTAATTTCCAAAATACATCAATGTTTTTTTCTTCGCGAACAACCACGCCCTTACGCTCCGCCAAACTAATATTATAGCGGGTTTTAGAATGCATGTTTTGCAATAGCGCGTATTCTGATTGAGTCAAATCAAGAATGAGTGTTGTTTGTGGTTGTCTATTTCGTGTAACCTGTAACTTGTAACCTGTAACCTGTAGTTTGTCAGACGATTCTGCTCTAATAAATGAAAAATTATATTTTTTAATGAAATCATCAATAATTGAAAATTGAAAATTGAAAATTGAAAATTTTGGCAGGTATAGATACTTCATCCCCATACCCAATTTATGCCG
>CAYSQU010000106.1:0-2722 GCA_964433365.1 uncultured Gammaproteobacteria bacterium | reverse complement strand
TGGCATCCTGTTCAATTTGTGAATTATTTTTCGTATTCATAATAAATGTATAATAGATAACTTTTGGCGTGTGGCCTACTTTGTAAATTAGACGATTGTTAATCAGTTTTTTTAAGTGTCTAAATACTCCTGTTGGGTGCAATTCTAAAAAATTGGATATATCGCCCGCAGACGCGCCACTTTTATTTTTGATGTATGAAAGTATTTTGTTTTGAGTGTCTGTTTTCATATATAATGTATAATCTACTATCTATATATATTATACACTATATTTTTGATTTTGTCAAGTATTTTATCCACAGGGGTTGCGGAATGATGTTGGATAGAGTAAAATTGGGTTATTGGATTGGGTTGGCGCGTTTATAATAATTGGGTGATTGTATGCTTATATTCCTCCACGGCCCGGACACGTTTCGGAGTCGGCAACAACTGAAGAAAATGATAGAGAAGTTTAAGGCAGACAGAGACCCGCAAGGATATAATGTGGCGGTTTTGGATTGTCAGAAAGAAGACGGAGGAAAAGTAATGGAACAAATTTTGTCCGCGCCTTTTATGTCGGAAAAGCGGTTAGTTGTGTTGGAGAACTTTCTGTCAGCCACAGGCAAGGGTGATTTACAGGAAGAGATTTTGAATAGAGCCCAAGAGAAAAAAATACCAGAGTCAACAAATCTGATTTTCTGGGAGAGCGATTTAAAACCAAAAACAAATGTCGCAAAAAAATTATTTGAGATATTAAGCAAAGAAAAATTCAGCCAGCAATTTGACGCGCTCACAGGGTTCAAACTGCAAACATGGATTGAGGCCGAGTTCAAAACGCGTGGCGGGAAAATCAACCAACACGCTTTGCAGTATCTCACCAATAATATCGGTGGTGATATGTGGCGACTTGACTCGTTAATTGAGCAGTTAATTGCGTACAAGGGCAAAGAGGGGAATGAAGTTGAATTGGCGGATGCTCAATTGTTTCTAGATGAAAAGACCGACGACAGTATTTTCAACTTAGTTGACGCCATTGTCGGCGGGCAGGCGAAAAAAGCGTTTGAGATGATCCGCGAGCAGTATCGCATTGGCGAAGACGCGCAATATGTTTTCGCCATGCTTTTAAGGCAGTTTAGAATTTTGTTAGAGATACGCGATTTGTATGAACGCGAGGATAATCTGCCAAGCGACGCAATCGCGAAAAAGCTCGGTCTGCATCCGTTTGTAGTCAAAAAATCATTGCCCTTTATCAAACGTTATCCAATGGGGGAATTAAAAACTATTTATCAATCACTTCTTGATTTTGACGTCAAAACAAAAACCGGCCAAGGCGGGCCGGAATTAATGTTGGATGTGTTGGTGGGTAAGTTGGCAAGCTAAAATTATTTTATTCCCCCTTCTCGCGGCCGATTTGTTTCGGCCTCTTTTTTTTCTAAATGTCGCGAGTAATCAGCATCTGTTTCGTGGTAAAAACCATTGGACTTGCGCTGCGTCTCTTTGTAGGAATCTACTAATTTATTTAGTTTGCTTCCAACTTCCTGTATCGTCATGTCGGCTCGTTCTTTGTGTATTTGTCGCAAATCAGTTTCAAATTTTTCTGCCAGATGATCGGCATAATCAATATCTTTTTGTAATTCAGGGTATTGTGCCAGCAGTGTTTCTAAATTTATTACATCCTTTTCTAAATCAAGCCCCCACTGCGGTATCATCTCAATAAACACATAATCTTTTTCTCCACCTGTGTGGTATGTCTCAAAAAATCTTGGTATCCGTGGTTCCGGAACAATATCTTCATCTAACTTGCATTCGTAAAAGATCGGGGCGAAGCCAACCTTGTTTGACAAATAATCACTTCGCACTATTGTGTCAACAAATTTTTTCCGCACCTCTTCAAAAGTGGCTGGCATACTTATTTTTTTGCAACTTTCGCGGCCTGTTTCATTACTCGCGAGAGAAGTCGGCCGGCTGTGTTGCGCTTGATAACATTCATCTTGGCCGCCTTGTCCAGGGCCTTTTGCGCCAAGCGGAGCTTTTCTTTCACGTCCGCGCTTCCTGTGGCAACCGCCTTCTTGGCCGCTTTGACCGCGCTTTTGAACATGCGCTTCACGGCCTCATTTTTGGCCTTGTTTTTCTTCGTCTGCCTCATGGCCTTCTTGGCCGCTTTAATATTTGGCATAGTGTGGAATAATGAATTAATTTTTAATTTCTAATAATTTTTTATTTAAAGTCGACGTTATTTTGTTAAAAATCAGTGTTAATTCTTGCGCTTCTTTCCAAAATTGTCTTAATTGTTCTTTTTTGTCAGGATCTGTGTTGGCTAACAGTTCTATCCAGTATTTGGTTTCTTGTATTTCTTTGCGGCAGATATGTATTTTGTTTCTAAAGTCGCTCTTTGACGAGGCCGCGTTGGCCTCGCGATAATTGGCCCCAACACTTGTGACCGAACGCAACAATTGTTCCATTATATTTCTATTATACATTGTCACTGACAATTGTCTTGTAAAGTCAATTACTTCTTTGCTAAATTTACTCGTTCTCCCCTCCAAATCATATTGCATAATTTACTCATTGAAAATTAAATCATTAAAAATTGTTTGTCCCGATGAAATACGGGATCCCGTACTATGTCGGGAAAAATTGAAAATTAGAAATTGAAAATTATTCAACACTCGGTTTTTCAAGTTGAAGCGGCTCAATCTGCCTCTTTCCATCCGTTATCCTCATCACATCCTTATCCATTTTA
>CAYSQU010000105.1:0-2734 GCA_964433365.1 uncultured Gammaproteobacteria bacterium | reverse complement strand
TTGATCTTCTTATTTTTTGTTTTAACCATACCGGGTCAGTAGAAATTCGATAATTGTTACTATCTTACGACTTACCGGGTCAGTAGAAATTCGATTAATTTTATATATGCGACTTTTTTATATTACTTAATTATTTTTACCAGGTAGTGAAAGTTTGACTATTCTTAGTATTGTTCACCTTCGGTGAACGGTCAAACTTCTACTACCCTGGTTTATTTCCGGATAGTGGTTATTTACAGATTACGGTCGCCTTAGGCGACCCAATCGAATTTTCACTGCCCGGCATGTTTTAATTATAACTTATAAATAATATTAATAGCTAACAATTAATTTTATTCCAGGGAAGCACCGAAGAAGAATCCGTCAAAATTTGCAAAACGGTTCCGATGAAAAGCCATGCAACCAGAACAATAACGATTCCATAAATTGCCGTCGTCACTCTTTCTCTGCCCGCCTTAACCTTTGCCTCGTCCCCGCCGGCCACCATTATTTCAATAGCGCCCCAGACAATGAATCCGCCGGCAAGGGCAAATGTTATCTGAATGAATAAATTGATCAGATTTTTAATAAGCTTAAAAACATCGCACAATGTGCAGTCGCGCTGTCCCGTGACAGGATCCACGCCTAAACAAGGCACTAATCCACCCGTTTTTCCTTCAGCGGGAATAACGGTTTGCCCGGCTGTTTGAGTATCTTCTCCGGTAAAAACATCAGTGCCCCCCTGATTAATAGGGGTTATGGTTTGTTGCCCAACTTGCATACCGGTTTCTTTTGGCAAAACACAGCAAAGTTTTGGCGGGGCGCAATCACTGGTATTTATACCAATAGAACCATAATTACAAGCGCTTGAAGATTTACACGAACCAAAACCGGTACTATTACTAGTACATTTAGTAGAAATACAGCATATCTCAGGGTAAAGACAAACGCTGCCGCTGCGAGTTACCGGATCCGAGGTATAAATTTCATCATAGGGATCACAGGATTGTTTACACTTGCCCTCACTGGAAATTCCACAAGCGCTGCCGGAAAAAACTGTTTCCTTTACCTGATCTACGACGGTTTGAGCTGAAACAAAATTACCAATAAAAACAAAAGTTAAAAGTATTGAAAAAGCTAACAGAAATTTTTTATATTTATTCATCCCCCACATAACAAAGACTGGAAGTGAAACTTTCTTTGACTTTGTTTTCATATATTAGTTACTGCGACGTTAATTACTATCAATACCATCCCACACATCAAGCCTGATTATCTTTGTTATGTGGGGGATTCATCATACCGGGTCAGTAGTCCCGCATTTTATTTATTGAATGTAATTATTGGGACCTCCGATGTCCTAAAATTCAGGGGATTAATCTTGGGGACATCGGAGGTCCAAAGATTAATTTTTGATTTTTGAGCGCGGGATCACTGCCCGGCATAATTCTTATTGTAGCGGATTAATCTGTCCAATCAAATCACTAATTGCTCTTTCGGCCTGGCTTAGGGCTTCGTAGCTTTCCATCTGTCCGGAAACTACGGCCTGTATCATCTGAGAGAAAATAGTTTTGACTTTTTCAGGATCCGGTTTGAGCCAAGACCTTGCAGTCAAAGCCTGTTTGGCAAAAACTCCGAGATTCGGATCATCAGCGTATTTTTGTATTAAAGTCCTTAATGCCGGCGGACGCTTGGAAATAGTAAGATAATTTTCGGCGGTGGCTTCATCAGTGGTCAGATATATGACTAGATCCCAAACCCACTCCGGATATTGCGTATATTTAGAAACGGCAAGTCCCTGATAATTTGCATAATTTACCGCTTCTTGTTTGCCATTCGGCTGAGGCATAGAAGAAATTTTTACTTTCAAAAACGGATTCTTTATCTTTAAAACATCCACCTGAGAAGCATATTCAAAAACCATCGCAGTTTTACCCTGGCCAAAAGCGTCTAAGGAATAGGGCATATTTTCATTCCAGGTGTAATACAGATCGGCCGGATTGGCAAAGCTGGTATAAAAATCTAAAGATTCTATCCCCGGCTGTCCGCCCTTGATTGAAGAAACAAAGCTGGCTGCCGTAAAATTTTCATTGGTCATATCTGCTCCGGCCTGCAACATCAATAAGCTCAAAATATCCGAAGCATTGTGGATATTCCTTTCAGATCCGCCTATGGCCGCCGCGGCTCTTTGCAAACTGCCATTTGGATCAAGCTTTCTAAGCTTTGGAATTAAATTTTTAAATTGGAGCCAGTCAGCCGGCGGGAGAGCGATGGCATAATTATCAAAAATGTCTTGATTATAAAACAGAGCCAATGAGTCTATATATAATGGAAGCGCGTAAATAGATCCGTTCCAGACAAAATCCTTTTCAACTACTTCCGGAAACAGAGACCTTAACTGATTAATGCTTAATTTCCCCTCGGGCATAGCCGATATCTTGTCGGAGTGTTTCGGCAGCCACGAATTGCTTATCATAAAAATATCCGGCCCGGTTCCGGCAGCTAAAGCATTTACCAGATCTTGTTCATAATTTGTTTCGTCTATTTTTTTGTAATTAACTTTAATGTTCGGATAAAGCTTGGTGTAAGCCAAAAGACTATTATTAAAAGTATCGCTTTCATCGCCAATGCCCCAGATCACCAGATCCATTTGCGGAGGAGGAATTGTTTTACTCTTTAAACCCGGAAGAATGCCGGTAAAAATACCTATAAAAATTAAAAGTATCGCGGCAATGACGCCGATCACGATAAGCTG
>CAYSQU010000104.1:0-2737 GCA_964433365.1 uncultured Gammaproteobacteria bacterium | reverse complement strand
TGACGAGGTTCGGCTGGGCGCTGTTGATCCGGAGGATGACGCTGTGAAAGAGATTTTACATGAAATTGAAGAGCGCAGGCAGGTTGGAGGCGCGTTGTATGTTATTTCCGAACATAGTTTGGAGCGCGTGCTTAAACTTTATGATACCTTGCCGATTATTAAGCCAATTACGAAGGATGTGCAAATCCGCGCCGAGGATTTGGAGCAAGTAAAAGCCAGCGTTAGCGACTTTAAATCATTTCAGGACTTATTAAAAAGAAAAAGCACCACGGATTTGGTGACTTTACTTCTTGGACTGGCGAT
The DNA here is from genome assembly GCA_964433365.1 of uncultured Gammaproteobacteria bacterium. Taxonomy (GTDB): domain Bacteria; phylum Patescibacteriota; class Patescibacteriia; order Magasanikbacterales; family UBA922; genus CAYSQU01. The sequence continues at coordinate 2,434 of CAYSQU010000104.1, read as the reverse complement.
GAAAATGGAGGCCTCTGATTTGCACGTTGAAGCGGAAGAGGGCAAGGTGGTAATTCGCGTCCGTTTAGACGGTATTTTGCATGACGCGGCGGTAATAGAAAGCGGCTTTTACAAACAATTAATTTCGCGTATCAAATTAGTATCAGCTCTAAAAATCAACGTGACTGATAATCCGCAAGATGGTAGATTTACAATCAAGCTCGCTGGCGGAAATATTGATGTTCGTGTTTCCACTATTCCGACTGTTTGGGGCGAGAGCGTGGTGATGCGCCTGCTTGATCAGTCGCGTAAAGGCCTTGATTTTGATAAATTAGGCATTGATGGCGTCTCTTATGAAGTTCTGAAAGAGGAAATGAAACGTCCAAATGGCATGATTATCACAACAGGTCCGACTGGCTCCGGCAAGACGACAACTTTGTACGCTATTTTGACAATTATAAACGAACCGGGCGTGAAAATTATTACTTTGGAAGACCCAGTAGAGTATAAATTGGAAGGCGTGAATCAGAGTCAGATTGACCACACAAAGGACTATACGTTTGCCAAGGGTTTGCGTTCTATCTTGCGTCAGGACCCGGATATTGTGATGGTTGGAGAAATCCGTGATTTGGAAACAGCGGACACCGCTATTCAGGGCGCTTTGACTGGCCATCTTATTTTATCCACCATACACACTAACAGCGCTTCTGGCGCGATTCCGCGTTTTGTTTCTATGGGTGTAAAGCCGTTTTTGTTGGCGCCGGCCACAAACGCGATAATGGGCCAACGTTTGGTCCGCAGGGTTTGTCAAAAATGCAAGACGAAATTGGATTTAAGTGATGGTGATAGAAAAAAAGTTGAGGAAATAATTGGGCGGATGCCGGAGAAAATCCGTGTTGAAACACAGAAAAAAGAATTAGTATTTTATGTTGGTAAAGGTTGCTCGGAATGCAATGGTATTGGATACAAAGGCCAGATTGGCATTTACGAGGTTTTGCGCGTGACTCCCGAAATTCAGCAAATGATTTTATCCGGGCAAGTGATTGAATATGATATAGAGAAAAAAGCGATTGAGAATGGCATGGTTACTATGGTGCAGGATGGGGTGTTGAAGGCGTTGAATGGAGTGACGACATTGGAAGAAGTATTTAGGGTAATTGAATAATTTTTAATTTTTCACTATGACCCCTCATCACAAAGAAACCAATCTCTCCAACGAGCCGGTGCGATTTTATAAAATTGTGGCGCTGTCGTTTTTGTTTTTAACCATCGCCTTGCTTGGCGTGATTGTATTTATGTCAACCAAGCGCGCGACAATCACAATTACAACCAAGCCAGAGCCGGTGGAAGCGGATTTGACTATGGAAATTACGAAAGACAATTTGGCTGGTGGTGTTTTAGAGCAAACAGTAGTGGCGCTTTCCAAAAAATTCAAGCCGGGCGGGTCAAAAGAAGAAGAATCAACTGCTGTGGGTACTGCCATTTTGCATAATGATTCTGGCATTAGCCAGCCATTGGTCGCGACCACTCGTTTGCTCACTGCTGATGGCGTGTTATTTCATATGAAAAAAGGCGCCACTGTGCCGGCCAACGGGACGGTTGAAGTGGAGGTGTATGCCGACAAGCCAGGCAAGGCCAGCGAGATTGGACCAAGCAAGTTTACTATTCCAGGATTAAATGAGGCCAGACAGAAAGTGGTGTGGGCTGAAAGCGTGAAGCCAATGGTTGGCGGGGTTAGGCAGTTTGGCGTGATTGGCAGCGAGGATATCAAAGAGGCCGAAGGTGAGATGCTGGCTGAACTTAAAAAGGCCGGAGAGGAAAAATTAGGCGCTTTGCATCCTGAGATGAAAGCTGTCTATGCAGTGGCGCAGTCGTCAATGAAGGCAGACAAAGAAGTCGGCGCTGAAACAGATGAGTTTACCATGAATGCCGAGGCGACAGTCGTAGCCGCGTTTTACAATGTTGACGACGCGAAAAATTTAGTTAAAAAGGACTTAGATAAAAAAGTTATTGGCGATGTGGAAATACTTAGCCAAGCAAACGCGGAGCCGTCTGTCTTACTTGATGAATACGATTTGGCTACCGGCCACGCCATTTTGAAAGTTGCCGGCTCTGGCTTAGTTGAGTTGAACGCGGAAAGCAGTCAGTTGCAGAAGTTGATTTTCTTTGGGAAGACAAAAGACGAGGTGAGACGTTATTTGCTGTCATTGGACCATGTTAACGGAGTTGATATCAAATTTACACCGGCGTGGATGCGCACAGTGCCGCATGTTGCGGAACATGTGAATGTGGTGGTGAAGAAAGTGGAGTAGAACACAGATACACGGATTTGGCGCGAATGCACAGATCACAGATTGATGTTGACAGGGATTTTTGTGTGTAGTATAGTATTGATACCAGCGATTGGGGTGGTTACCAGCCACCTGTCTCAAAAGGACTCCGAAAGGACTAAGCT